>CAYMAY010000031.1:0-14152 GCA_964388555.1 uncultured Lachnospiraceae bacterium | reverse complement strand
AGCACGAAACAATCCGTGTTACAAAAGGTATATTGGTTTAAAACAAATAATAAATGGTGATGTCGGCATGAACTATAAAAGATATTTAGTTGAATTTGATTCCGGAGCGGATCTGCACGGGATGGATGTTACAAAAGCTGCTATAAAGGCATGTAAGGGCGCCGTTTCGCATTGCTGCATGTCGGGAATGGTAGACATATTTGATTTGTCAAGCCCGCTGCAGACGGTGAAACTGGATGTAAAGCTGGCTGCGCCTTATCCGGATAAGGTTGATGTGGAACGTGTAAGGCAAGCGTTGCCGCCGTATAACAACGTAAATATAGAGGTTGTACAGGGTGGAATGGCAGTTAAAGGCCTGCATGTGGAGGCATTTGGAGAAGGCGATAATATTGTGATCGTAAACGCAGCTATCACGGTTTACGTTGATATGGATGCCGTAAAAATCAAATGACAATAAACGAGAAAATGCCTCGTTACGAAGAAATCTGCAAATAATCGATAGGAACATAATAATTTTAACAATGAACCGCTTACCAATCTGGTAGGCGGTATTTTTATTGGACATCTTCTTCGGTAAATTTTAATCACAGGAAAAACAAAATCTGATTATAAGAAAACAATCACAATAAAAAGGCAATGGCAGACATCTTTAAGATGGAAAGGAGCGGATATGATTTTAGCAGCGATTCTTATATTGCCGATATAACTTTTATGGGAATTGATAAAAAAGAATCATTAATGTTATGGATTGAAATGTTTTGATTTATGAAGAACAGTGAAAAGATGGAAATTTATATTATAGTGGCGGTTGTAGTTGCGGTTTCGGTAACTCTTTTGGTCGGTAGAATACGAAAACATAGTGATAAACAAGAAGATTAGTATATTTATTAGAGGAGTGGCGCAATGGTATTAATAGCAATAATTAGTATTCCTTTAGTCGTTTTATATTATCTGTTGAAAATGAATCACTAAAGGTGATAAGAAAACAAATGGTGTAGCGCTCAGCGGGAAAATCGTATTCCATTTGAACTATCGGCAGATCCTTTTTACAGCAGAGATAACATGATTGAACTGGAAAGGAGAGTAGCGGATATACGTTCCGGCAAAAGCAAATTGAAAGAGCATGAGCTGATAGAGGTGGAGTAATGAGAAAACTATGGCAAGATGAAGCTTGGAACAACTATAAATGCTGTTTCAGGATATATAAAAACTAAAACCGGCAAGGCTTTTCTGCTTTGCCGGTTGTTTTAGTGGATCATTGCGTTTCAGAGAAGATAACTTGTGGTATATCAGTGATATTTATACGCTCCTTCGATGGCGTGGATGAGGTCGACGATAAGGGCGTTGTAGGGTGCCGGTACATTATAGAGCTTCGCCTGCTCGACGATGGCGCCGTTGATGGTGTCAATTTCGGTCATGCGGCAATTCATAACATCCTGCGACATCGATGAGTATCCCTTGCCGGCGTCTTCGCATACGGCGTGAACCATATTCAGAACCTCAAGGTATGAAAAATGCGTTCCGTCTGCCTCGGCAACGTTTACGGCCTCGCAGATCATTTTCTCGGCAAAATCCCACGCATATCTGTTTTCTATCATGGAACCGATGGGCGAACGCGTTATGGCGGTGAATGTATTTATGGAAAGATTTACAAAAAGCTTGCTCCATATGATCCGCTGGATATCGTCCGAAACTACCGTATCGAAGCCGCTCTTTTCAAGTACGGATTTAACTTTTTCCGGGTTTCTGTTTCTCTTTATATTGCTTCCGATGGTCGTAACACCGTGACCGCTGTGTCTGACAACACCAAAATCCTCCACAACGGAATTATGTTTGCTGGTTCCGATGATTACCCTTCGCTTGTCTACGTATTTTTCAATCTTCCTGTCGTTTCCTGCACCGTTCTGGAGTGTCATAACAAGGGTATGATCTCCGAAGATCTTTTTGTTCATACGAACAGCTTCCTCCGTAAGAGGAGATTTAACGAATACGATAACCAGATCGGCGGGCTCTGTCAGCTCGCCGGCGACGCATGCATTTGCATTTGCAAAATTGCGGTGCGTGCCATCTTCTTCTATGACTGTGATTCCGTTCTTGTTGATCCTATCCGCGTTTTCAGGATTGATATCAAGCATTATGACTTCGTTGTTCTGACTCAAATAAGCTCCGTAAAGACATCCCATGGCTCCGGATCCGATAACTGCTATCTTCATTCACGTCCTCCTGCTGAGTTACAGCTATTCATTCACACCTGCTCTCGTATCAGAATATCAAACGTAGAATATTAAAACAAGAAATATTTGCCTGCAAATGCCAATGAATGCCAATGAGTGTAACCCTAATGTGATAAACTGCCAAACAGATGATATTGTTGTTACAAAGAGATTACAGCAGGTTCACAGATTAAAAATTTTGGAATTTCTGTATTCGTTAGGTGTCATGCCGACGATCTTCTTAAATTGCCGGTCAAAATAACCGATATTTGAAAAACCGACATAATCGGATATCTGGGATATAGAATAATCTGTTTCAAGCAGCTTTGATTGTGCTTCGCCGATCCGTCTGTGCAGGATATAGTCGGTTATGGATATGTTCATGTTTTCTTTAAAAACGTGAGATAAATGGTATTTGCTTACATGGAAAAGCTGAGCGATCGAGTTTAACGAAAGCTCCTTGTCAAAATTATTGTTTATATAAATGCAGATACTGTCGGTTAAAATAAGCCCCTGGCTTACAGCAGATGTGCTGCTTGAAGGACGGGCGCTGCTGTGAAGTGTGGTTATAAGAGCACGAAGAAGATAGTGGCAGCTTTCATCTTTGCATTTTATTCGTTCGGCGTTTGTCCAATAAATCATTTCGATAAGCTTGCCGCAATAGGATGTTGTCTCGCTTTTGCGAATGATAGGAAACTGATCATTCTTTATCAATGTGTTTGGAGGCATGTTTTTAAGCCTCAGGCTGTTTATTCCGAGACTAAATATATGAAGAGTTTTTTCGCCGAGGTATTCCTCGTGTATAACATTAGAATTTAAGATTATGATATCACCTTCGCCTACGATATAACGTCTTGTGCCTATAAGGTATATTCCTGTTCCTTTCAGCACATAGATGATCTCCGTCATATCAGGGTGAGAGTGTATTGCTCTTAAGGTATCAGACTGTTCACCGGAGATCCTGTAAATATACAGGATCCCCGGCTGTGAATTTTCATAGAAAATGGAAGAAAATTTTTTTTGTGGTTTGTATTGCTCCAATATACAGCTCCTTAAATGGCATCGATCTGTCTTATAAGTTCCTTATCAATGATGAGGTCGGCAGCCGACATGGAATCTTTGAGCTGCGGTATCTTCGAACTGGCAATAACGGCGTATCCGTCCACATCGTTGTTTGTAATATAAGCAAGTGCGAATGCGGAAGGAGAACAGCCTATTTTTTTTGCACATTCAGCAGCGAAAAGAGCACGCTTTTTGTTTTGTTCGGTTGCAAAGGCAAGAGCTCTTGGATTCAGGCCATCCATTCCGCTGACCGGATATTTTGCGAAGAAGCCTACAGCCTGTGAGGTATATGCCATAACAGAGAAGTTGTTTTCTTTGTACCATGCGTATTCCTCCGGATACATTGCAAGCATTGTTTTGTCCTGCATCATATCAGGAGTAAAATTTGCCATATTCCACTGTAATTCAGATGTTACAAAGGGAATCTTGTTGTGCTTTTTGGCGTATTCATTGGCAGCGGCAATTCTCTTTACGGTCCAGTTGGAGACGCCGACAGCCCTTGTAAGACCGTCTTCTATAAGCTCATTTGCTTCGTCAACGAGCTCGCCTACCGGTATTTTCTCATCATCTCGATGATAAAACCAAACATCTACGTAGTCAACATCCATTACAGCAAGGCTGGTATTTATATCATAGCGTATGCAGTCAGGCGTCATTCTTGAGGTATACATATCGCGGAGCTCGGGATATCCGCCCTTTGTGATCAGGGTGATCTGATCTCTTATGTTGTTGTTGCGGATGAATCTTCCGATGGTTCTTTCGCCCTTTGAGTCACCGTTTTTCAGGTCTCCGCTGTAGCTTCTGGCAGTATCAAGAGTTCTTCCGCCAAGTTCAAAATATTTATCAAGTATCTTAAATGATTCGTCTTCGGGTATATAAGAACCGAGAGTGTATGAACCCATTATAAGTCTTGAAAGAGGGATATCGCCATGACTTCCTTTGATTTTTCCGGTTAACATTTTTAATCCTCCATCGTTTTGTGATCGGAATTTATCTGACTTCGTCTACAGAAACCCATCTGCCTTCACGAGCAGATTTTTCCATTGCTGCACAGACTCTTTCAACATAATATCCGTAAGGTACATCAATATCTACGGGTTTGTTGTCCATGATCGCCTTAAGGAATTTATGAGCCTGCATGCACATAACTTCGGCATATGATACGCCGAGAGCACCCATAGCGGAGAAGTTGCCGTATTCGCCGTGGTTTGGATTGCCGTCGATGGTTTTGAATCCAATCTGGGCAGCATCTGAATCTGCGTCTGCATACTGAAGCTCGTTAAGACGTTGTACGTTGTACTTGATCGTACCTTTGCTTCCTTCTACCTCGTATCCCAGAGAACAGCCTTTTCCGTGTACGATACGGCTTGAAGACATTTGTCCTATTCTTCCGCTTTCATACTTAAGGAGGATGTAAATCTGGTCGTCGGTGTCGACATCTGCCATCTTACCTGTTTTAGGCTCGATTCTTTGCTTGTAGGGAGTATCCCAGACAGCGCAAACTTCTTTTATTTTTCCCATTTTGTTTCCTACAAGCATATCTGATAATGAAACAAGATGGGATGTGAGATCGCCTAAGGCGCCTGTTCCCGCAAGCTTTGCATACTGTCTCCATGTCATAGGCGTTTCAGGATTTGCACAGTACAGGGCATCGAATTCAGCTCTGAAGGAAACAATCTCGCCAAGCTTTCCGCTATCTATGAGCTCTTTGGCATAATCCTGGACAGGACATTTTGTATAAATAAAGTCTGTGATAGATATAACACCTGCTTTTTCTACGGCTTCCGAGATCGCACGGCTGTCATCGACACTGATAGACAGAGGCTTTTCGCAGAATATGTTCTTGCCTGCTTCGGCGGCAGCTACCGCAATTTCTCTGTGAGTATTATTTGGAGTGGCGATAATAACTGTATTTACCTCGGGATCATTGACAAGATCTCTCCAGTTTTCATAGATTTTTTTGTATCCAAATGTATCCTGTGCTTTCTTTGCAAGAGCTTCTACCGGCTCGGCAACTGCTTCGAATACAGGAACCACTTCTGTTCCGTATGCTTTTCTGATGTTATAAAAACCTCCGGAAATAAATGTTCCTATGAAACCTGCGCCTATAAGACCAATCTTAATTTCTTTCATCCTGGTATCCTCCGATTATATATGATTTTAGTATTTTCTGATGATGTTTTCTATAACCCTTACGCCATAGGCAAGTTGTGTAAGGGGTTCGCCGATATAATCCTCCATTTCAAATGAAAGAACGTCATCGTATCCCGCAAGAGTAAGCTCTCTTATGAAACTGTTCCACCAGTGCTCATCATGACCGGCACCGGGAACAACAAAGTTCCACGAACGATCCGCAATGCTATGTACATCTTTCGGATCGAGCAGAGTATTCACGGCTGCTTTCGAGGGACGTACAAGGATGTCCTTAACATGACAATGATATACAAGCGGACCTAAGACTCTTGCCATTTCAATCGGATCACCGCCCATCCAGAAAGGATGGCTGGGATCAAGATTCATACCTATGATGTCGCCGTCTTTTCCGAGAGCGTTTTTCAAATGCATAAGATTTTCGATGTTATATACAAGCTGCCATCCGTGAGGCTCAAGAGCGATTTTTTCAATGCCGTTGTCCTTAGCCGCTTTTGCGGCCTTTTCCCAGAATTTGATCGTTGCATCCCATTGATATTTAAGAATTTCAGCTGTTTCGGGCGGCCAGCTTGTAAGGATCCATGTAGGCGTTACATCGCGGCTGCAGCCGGCAGGAAGACCACTCATTGCGACAATCTTCTTAATGCCCATTTTTCCTGCCAGCTCGAAGCATCTGAAAATGTCTTCTGCATGCTTATGACCCTGCGGAGACGGATCGAGAGGATTTCCGGAAACATTGAAAGCATCGATCTTTACATCGTGATCAGCAAGCTTTGAAACATATTCCTTACGTTTTTCTTCGCTTTGCATCAGTGCGGGGACATCTATGTGGGGAGCAGATGACCAGCCGCCAACTCCCAATTCGACTCCATTTAATCCCAGTTTCTCGCAGGTTTCCAGCAATTCGTCTGTGGATTCAAAACCTAAACAATCTGTAAATACACCAATATGCATGACTTGTATCTCCTTTTTATGTAAAATAATATGATATTAGTGTTAAGAGATATTTTAACCTCTATGATAGCGTGACGATTTTGATGGCCTGCCGCCGCATCTTTTGTATAGTGCGTTAGCAGGCCTGATAAGTTTTTAGAGTTAAGTGATCAGCACATTAAAGAGATTAAAGCTCTCCGCGCTGTTCGCGCTCTTTAAGCTCAGCCATGATAGAAGGATATTTTTTATCAAGCTGGTAGCAAAGAAGAAGGACCACTGCTGCACCCCAAATGATAAGCGGTGCATAACGATACATTCCCGATATAGCTGCAGTTGCGGTTGCACTCTGTGTTGCAGCCATTCCGTCGTAACCTGCCGAAGTAAGTATCTTACCAACGATAGCGCTTGCAAAACCGCCGCCGACTTTTGAACCAAGAGAAGCGGCACTCATGACCATGCCTTCTGTTCTTAAGTGGGTTCTCCACTGACCATACTCTACTGAGTCGGCAAGGAATGAGAATACAACAGCAAAAAGCGGTGAAACGCCGATTCCTCTGATTACAGCGGAAACAATGAGGCAGGGAAGAGAAGTAGGTGCTATAAGAAGCGGGATCTGCGCGACAAGTACCAGAATAGCGCCTGCCAAAGCACAGTTTCTCTTTCCGAATTTCTGTAAGAATTTCGGCATACATGCTATTACAACGATCTGGATAAGAGTTTCGCACGTGCTTATCGGACTGCTTATAACAGAATCTCCAAGAACGTTTTTGCAGTAATACGGAAGAGAAGTTCCGTTAAAGGTTCCGTAAACTGAAAGGACGCACCACAGAAGCATGGAGATCAGCCAGTATTTGTTAACAACAAGTGCCTTGAGACTCTTAAGGAACGGAACATCGCTTTTCTTAGCGGCTTCGATCTGAACCCTTTCTTTACACTTGAAGAAGGTTATCAGCTGGAGGACTGTTCCGAGTGCCATCCATACACCCATTACAAGGATCCATGCCTGCTGATTGTCACCAAACTGTCTTACCAGCGGAAGAGTGCATGCTGTGATCAGAAGACCTCCGAAAGGTCCTAAAGCCATACGGAATACGTTAAGCACTTCACGTTCATGCTGTCCTCTTGTCATAAGAGTTGCAAGTGTTCCGTAAGGAAGATTTGTAGCTGTATAAACAACAGTATTTGCAAGGTTATAGGTTACAAAGATATACACATACTGGATATTTTCGGAAGCACCTGCCGGAATAAGGAAAAGTGCTATACCGGTGATGAAATAAGGTACTGCCATCCATAAAAGCCAGGCTCTCGCTTTTCCATACTTGGAATGCGTGTGGTCGGTTATGTGACCCATGATAACATCGCTGATACCATCAAATACACGTGAGATAAGGAATATCGTTCCTACAATGCCTGCGCTTATTCCTACGTAGTCTGTATAGAAGAAAGTCAGCAAGGAACCCATAAGTGTATATATGATATAGGCAGATGTATTTCCGAGACCGTAACAAATCTTTTCAGCAACAGAAAGTTTAATGTCGCCGGATGAAGAATTATTATTTGACATGATTATCCTCCCCTGTAAAGGTTATAGTCTGAAGACTGTGATACGTTTCTTTTTGCATTTTAAGAATCGGCCAACTCTTATTTTGTGACTTAAATTATATATGTACTTGCTCAATACGATTTAGACTATTTTGCTACAAAATACGTACCAATTTGCATTGACTCGAGAGTTTTTGTAGTATATTGCGAATACGCGATTTTTTTTACGAAATGGAAGAGAAAAATCGAACGATATTTATGCAGATTTTGCGGCAGAGGGAATAATAAAGGGGAGAAACCGGACAATTGTTGATAAGCGACAAAAATGCGCAGCGAAATTAGTGAAAAATATACAAAAATATTTCACAAATAAATACAGAAAAAATCCGCCTTAATCATGTCGCATAATCGCATGTTTAAGGCGGATTTGAAGTTTAATAAAAGTTGTTTTTAATCGCGCTTTTGCTTACGTGCAAAGTAATCTTTCGTAAGCTGTACAACAGTTCCGGACAGCAGGAACAGCGCTATAAGGTTAGGTATTACCATCAGACCGTTGAATGTGTCCGCAATATTCCAGATAAGACCAAGGTCTGTCGTGGCTCCCAGGATCGCAACCAGTGAGTACACAAGCATAAACGGTTTGATGATCTTGTTGCCGAAAAGGAACTCGATGCAGCGGGAACCGTAAAGACCCCATCCGATTATGGTAGAAAATGCGAAACAGCACATTGCCACTGCGGTGAAGATGGATATCCAGGGACCGTAAGTTGATACAAATCCGGCAATGGTAAGCTCTGCGCCGGCCATGGTTCCGTAGTCTATGGAAGAATTTCCGAGAAGAACTACGAGTGCCGTCATGGAGCAGACAACGATGGTATCCGTGAATACCTCAAATATACCGAATAATCCCTGCTTTACAGGTTCGTTTGTATCGGAACATGCGTGGGCGATGGAACCTGTTCCGAGACCTGCCTCGTTTGAGAAAATTCCTCTCGAAACACCTTTTTTCATGCCCAGGAACATGCTTCCTACAACACCGCCTGTTACAGCAGTCGGATTGAAAGCACCTTCAAATATAGAAGCAAATGCGGCGGGAACGGCATCAATATGTATGATTATGACACCGATAGAAATAACGATGTATAACAGTGCCATGCCGGGAACGAGCTTTTCCGCTACGTTTCCTATGCGCTTGATTCCGCCGATAAGGATAATTGCAACGAGGGCGGCGATTATGATTCCGATGATCAGATTCGTCGTGCCTGTAGCATCCTGAGCGATGACATTGAAATTGATGAGCGCAGTATTTATAGAAGAAACTATGGTGTTAACCTGCGTTGCGTTTCCTGTACCGAATACGGTTAGAACACCGAATATCGAAAACAGAACGGCAAGCCACTGCCAGTTTTTACCGAGACCGTTCTTAATGTAGTACATGGGTCCGCCTACATAGTCGCCGTCCTTGTTTCGCTCGCGGAAATGAACGGCAAGGGTAACCTCTGCGAACTTTGTGCCCATTCCGAGAAGCGCGGCCATCCACATCCAGAATATGGCGCCGGGACCGCCTATGGCTATTGCACCTGCGACACCGGCTATGTTTCCGGTACCTATTGTTGCCGCAAGAGCCGTACATAGCGACTGGAACGGCGTTAACGCTCCATCCTTGGCGTCTTTTTTCTCGAAGACTTTGCCGATGGTATTCTTCATGGCATAGCCGAATTTCCTGATCTGAATGGCTCTCGTCCTGAATAAAAGAACTATTCCTACACCGATTACACAGACCATTGCCGGAACGCCCCAGACAAAGTCGTTGACAACTGAGTTTATCAGTTCTATTTGTTCTAACATATCTCCCACCTGTATTTTCGAAATTTATTACGTGCCCCTATAGACTAACAAAATGCGGTGCATTATGCAAATAACTTTTAAAACATTGCAAAAGTGTAACTTTTAATAACATTGCAAAAGTGTTATTATTTGTTACTGGAATCGGGTAAGAGTAAACAGTAACTATGATTCCGTATGATCGGAGGAAGAGTATATGCAGAGCTTTTTGCTGGCGGCGCAGGTTGTTGTACCGCTTATAGTTTATATGGCGGTCGGAATACTGGTAAAGAAAGCGGGTATATTCAGTGTTAAGCAGTTTAAAGATCTGAATATGCTGGCGTTTAAAGTACTTATACCTATCTCACTTTTCTTCAGTATATATAATGTCGATCTGGAAAAATCCGTAGTTCCCAGTGTGTTCGTTTTTGCGGCGATAGGCGTGCCATCCATGATTGCCGTTGTATGGATACTGTTCAAATTTACGATACGCGAGAAAAAAGACAGGGCAACCGTTATACAGGGAGTGTACCGAAGCAATTTCGTACTGTTTGGTGCAGCTATCGCGGCAGAGCTTTGCGATTCGGATGGTGTTGCGCTGGTGGGAAGCCTTACATCGCTGGTCATTCCGATGTACAACATATTTGCAGTCGTGCTTTTTGATCTCAACAGTGGAAGAAAGGTGAAATTATCGGGGCTTCTGCTGGATATAATAAAGAATCCCCTTGTCATCGGAGGCGTTCTGGGACTTCTGATAAATATAAGTCCTATTAGCATACCGGAGATCGTAGCGACACCGCTTCAGACTATAGGCAAGACGGCAACTCCGATAGCCCTCATTTCCCTCGGCGGCATATTAAGCCTTAAGAGCATGATGGGAGATAAAAAACTTCTTGCACTGTCTGTTGTGGGAAGGCTTGTTATCGTTCCGGTTATCATGATATCTATCGCAGCGGCTATGGGATTCAGAGATAAAGAGCTTGTTGCGGTGCTGGCGATATTTGCGTCGCCGACGGCGGTGGCATCCATGCCGATGGCGCAGTCCATGGGAGGAAACGGAGAGCTGGCAGGCGAGATAGTGGCGATGACGTCAGTCTGCAGCGTTGTTACGATATTCGCATTTACGTTTATACTTTCGAATATCGGTTGGATCTGATGAAGAGCTGCCGCATTCTCATGCATTTATTGCGACGGCTCAGCAGTATCCAAAAAACGCTTGACAGGAGTGCATTATGCCCATATAATTACCGTTGGTAATTAACAAAGGTAATTATTTTGCGTAACAGAAAAGGGGATAAGATGACATCTGATAAGATTAAGGAGATGATGGATGCATGTTATCAGGCAAAAAGAGTAAGGGATCTTATGCCGAGACTTCCGGATGGGGTAACATCTGCATACATCAGATATATAGACAGGATCGGTCGGCTTGCTGAGAAAAATAAGCCGGTAAAGATATCCGATATCAGCAACGATCTCGGGCTGCCGAAGCCGGGTGTTACCAGAACGATCAACGAGATGGTAGAAAAAGGATATTTGAAGAAGCAGGCCTCAAATGATGACGGAAGGATCACATATATCACGATAACGAAAAAGGGTGAGGAGCTGTCTGAGAAGTATATTGAAAAATTTTACAAGTGTTTGTACGGTTATCTGGAAGATGTTTCTGATGAAGACGCAGACGTTGCCATCCGTACAATTGAAAAATTATATGTGGTGATGAGTGAAAGGAAGATAGAAATTGGATAATTCAAAGTCGGATTTTACACAGGGAAGTATTATAGGGAAGATGATCCCGTTTATGATGCCGATATTGGGAGCGCTTGTGCTCCAGGCGGCATACGGCGCCGTGGATCTGCTGGTGGTAGGCAGATTCGGATCAACAGAAGGTCTTTCGGCTGTTTCTACCGGAAGCCAGGTTTTGAATCTGGTGACATTTGTGATAATCGCTCTGGCGATGGGTGTTACTGTTCTGATAGCCAGATTCTTAGGAGAAAAGAGACCGGAGAAGATAGGTCCGGTGATCGGCGGATCGACCGTTATATTTGTCATAATAACGGTTATTTTGTTCGTGGTAATGATAACTCTTGCGCGTCCGATATCCATTTTGATGCAGGCGCCGACAGAGGCGATTGATCTTACAACGGATTACGTACGCATATGCGGCGGCGGAATCTTTTTCATAGTTGCGTATAATATTTTGTCCTCAATATTCAGAGGTCTGGGCGACAGCAGATCGCCGCTTATATTTGTGGCTATTGCATGCGTGGTAAATATTGTCGGGGATCTGTTGCTGGTGGCAGTATTTCATATGGATGCGGCGGGAGCGGCCATAGCTACTGTAGCGGCGCAGGCTGTAAGTGTTGTATTCGCTTTGATCCTGCTGCATAAGAAGGATCTGCCTTTTAAGATCACAAAGAAGGATTTCAGGATCAACAGCGGCTGCAAACGGGCATTTAAGATTGGAATGCCGCTGGCGCTTCAGGAGTTTTTGACACAGATATCATTTCTGGCTTTGTGCGCATTCGTCAACAGACTGGGTCTCGAGGCATCATCGGGGTACGGAGTGGCATGTAAGATAGTAAACTTCGCCATGCTGGTTCCCAGTTCGCTTATGCAATCCATGGCATCTTTTGTTTCACAAAACGTCGGTGCGGGTAACGAGAAAAGAGCAAAAAAATCAATGTTTACCGGCATTGTTATCGGAATAGTGATCGGAACGGCCGTATTCTTTATCGTGTTATTCAAAGGAGATGTTCTGTCTTCCATATTTACGACAGATGCAGCCGTTATAGAAAAAGGCTTTGAATATCTTAAAGGATTTGCGCCTGAGTCGATAGTAACGGCGGTATTGTTCAGCATGGTCGGATATTTTAACGGCCACGACAAAACAATCTGGGTAATGATACAGGGGCTTGCGCAGACGCTCCTTGTGAGACTTCCGCTTGCCTATTACATGAGTATACAGCCCAACGCAAGTCTGACTAATATAGGACTTGCCGCCCCCATCGCAACGGTATTCGGAATTATATTGAATGTGATCTATTATACCTATTGCAATAAAAAGCAGAAACAGGTACAGTGATGTAAACGCCGAAAGCAAAGAAATCATATCTGCAAAACCAATTGGCGTTACGGGAGAATTATGATAAAGAATATTATTTTTGACGTGGGAAATGTCTTATTTGAATATGACTGGGGCAAGCCATTCAGAGAGATCGGATTATCTGGGGAAGATGTAGAGAGGATCGGACAGGGCATGTTTCATGATGAAATATGGCCGAAATGGGATGCCGGTCTTTACACTCTTGACGAGGTAAGACGTCATTATATCAGCAAATATCCTGAGGATGAGGAGGCTATAAACGGCTTTATGTCGCGAATAGGCGATATAAGGGTCGATAGGCCGGCGGTCTGGGAGAGGATACCTCTTTTAAAGCAAAAGGGATATAAGATGTATCTGCTTTCCAATTATTCGGTGGAATTGTTTGAAGCTCACACGGAAGGGCTGGAGTTCTTTAAATATATGGATGGCGGAATCGTTTCGTATGCCGTGCATTACATCAAACCGCAGCCGGAGATATATGATTGCCTACTGGATAAATACAAGCTTGATCCGGCGGAATGTATCTTCTTTGATGACAGAGAGGAAAATACTGAGGCTGCCGAAAAGAAGGGTATTAAGTCTGTGACGATAGTATCGCAGGCACAGCTGCTTGGTGAAATCGAAAAATTGCTCGCAGTGTCAAAAGTCTGAAATCAAGTCATGATTACGCGGCACGAAAATAATTCATGCAAGTAAAATAAAAAGAGGAAGCCAGTGTATCCGTTATATGATGCATTGGTTTTTTGCAGCAAAAAAAGGAGATCACCATGCGAAGAAAAGACAGGGAAGTAACCGGCAGAGATGCGATTTTAAATATGATCAAAAATTGCGATGTTTGCCGCATCGGAATAAATTATTGCGGATATCCTTATATAGTTCCGTTGAATTTCGGTATGAAAGCAACTGAGAGCCGGATCGAATTTTATTTTCACGGCGCCACGGACGGGCTGAAATACGAGCTTCTCGAAAAAGATCCCCGGGTCGGCTTCGAGATGGATTGCGACCATGTGCTTGCGTCAAGACCGGCCGAAGGCTACTGTACCATGAATTACGGAAGCGTCATAGGAATCGGCCATATCGAATTTATAGATGACGAGGCATCAAAGCTGGATGCCCTTAAAATCATCTGCGATAAATATCATCCGGAAGGCTTCAAATTCAACCCCGCCGCCGTAAGCAGAACGAGGGTGTTTAAGCTTGTCGTGGAGAGACTTACGGCGAAAGCAAAAGGGTAAAATTCTCGTGCTAAAATAGAGAAGTGTATCCATCTTACATTTCTTTAGGTTTTGTAAGATGGATATAATTATCCCGATCTACAACC
>CAYMAY010000030.1:13659-17301 GCA_964388555.1 uncultured Lachnospiraceae bacterium | reverse complement strand
AGATGATCTATATGATGCTGGCCATCAATACAACGAATCAGAAGGATATCTGCACATTCAGGAAACATATGGAAAAGGCGGCATGTGCGGCGATTCACGAGATGAAAAAGCCTGAGGTCTGGTTCGAGAGTCTTGAAGCCATTTTAAATACACATACAGAGACGATCGAGGACGAAATCGAAAGAGACCGGGCTTTCCACTACGGGCTGATCTGCGAGACAAAGAATACCTTCTGGATCACGATTATGGATGCAGTTGTTGATGTTTACCGGGTATGGATCGACAAATGTCTGCGTAAGGTATCAGAGGCTGTGCGGCAGGAACTAGGATGTGTACACATGGAGATCCTAGACGGACTGAAAACCGGCGATATGCAGCGCTGCAATGCGGCAATTGAAAGGCATTACGGCATTATAGATACAGCGATGAATATCCCCGGTTAAAATTTTATTTACTTATGGTCTGATTCAAAACTTCAATCGATGTGGCGACTCCGGCTTCCACCGACATGGTCAGGTCTTCCATCTCAAGAGAAACATCGCCGTCATAACCCATCATATGGCAAACGGAAAAGAATTCTTTCCACCACTGCATATCTTTCCCGCAGCCCACGGCAACATAATTCCATACACGTTCAGCAGACTCAGTAACAGGTCTCGGCTCAAGAATGCCATCCATATCAGCCAGACCGCGCTCGATTCGGGCGTCCTTACCATGAACATGGAAAATACATCCCTTAAGCGCACGGGCAGCAGCAATCGGATTGGCTCCCAAAATCATCATATGAGACGGATCGAGATTAATGCCAAGCATCGGATCAGTCGCCTCGCGCAGCTTAAGTAAAGTTGAAGCTGACCAAACCATGGTACCCGGGAACTCCTCAATAGCGATGTGTTCAACGCCGCACTTCTTGCAGTGCTTAATGAACTCATTCCAGAATTCGATAGTTACTTTCCACTGATATTCATAAGCCGGCACCATGAAATCCGGCCACGAAACAGTAGACGTAATCCAGTTTGGTGTCGTGTCAGTTTCGTTGCCTGCCGGCAGACCCGACATTGCAACAATCTTCTTTACGCCCAAAAGGCCTGCAAGAGTTGCGCAGTCATACATGGATTTCCTGTATTCCTCTCCTGTTTTGGATGGCCAAAGCGGATTGCATGACGTGTTGAGTGCAGAAATACGCATGCCGCGCTTTTCAAGCTCGCCCATGAACTCTTTGCGTTTTTCCTCATCTGCGAGCAGCTCTGCCGTATTGCAATGCTTTCTTGCACCCCAGCCGCCTGCCGTCATCTCAACAGCATTTATACCTAAACTTTTAACTTTATCGAGCATATCCGTATACGACAGCTCCGCGTATACATCCGTACAAATAGCTAACTGCATTTTCGTTCCTCCCCGTTATTCAAAATCCACCCATACGCCGCCTTCATCAGCAGATTTGGCGCATGCACTGATCCAGCGTATCCCGTCGATCCCATGTTTCAGATCAGGATAAACAAGCTCATTCAGCGTTTCCTCATCTCCGCGATTTTTTGCATCGATCGCAGTCGCAAATTTAAGATAGATATTAGCCCACGACTCACTTAATCCCTCTACATGGGTAGCTCCGAGGCTTTCATCTGCATTACACTCGTCGCACAGATAGTCATTTCCGCGAACCATAAGCTGTGCCGGTTTGCCCTGCACCTGATATAAAAGATGATTCGGCTGCGCATCATGCCATTCCAGAGATGCCTTCGAACCAACTATCCTTATGACCTGGGTTTCCGGAGTTCCGGCGTCAACGCACGAGCACCACATTCTTCCTACCGCTCCGCCCTCGTATCGCATTAATACGTAAGCATTGTCCTCAAGCGGATAACGTGATCCCACGAAAGCCTGTCTATCGCACAAAACCTGCTTTAATTTCATATCGTTAGTTGCGAGCTGTGATTCATAAAAAGTATGAGTAGACAAATCTCCCAGCACGAAAGCCTTTCCGACCTTTGTCGGATCAACACGCCATTTCTGTCCTTCTGATTTGACATCACCGGTCGGATCACATCCGTATCCATGAGTGTATTTCAGATCCACCATGTTTATAGTTCCCAGCATTCCCTCTTTTACCATATGTCTCATCTGAAGAAGCAACTGAGAGCCCGAAAATCCATATGTCACACAGACAAGTTTGCCCTTTTCCTCGGCCAGTTTCTGAATCTCGAGTCCCTGTTCAACCTCGAAGAACAGCGGTTTTTCGCATATTACATGAAGTCCTGCCTCAAGTGCCGCCTTGGTTACCTCGTAATGCTGGAAATTGGGAGTCGCAATATCAACGACCTCGACGCCATCCTCCCGTTTTGCCTCCTCCGCAAACATTGTTTTGTAATCCGGATACAGACGATCGGGATCAACGCCAAGATTCTTTCCGAAATCCACGCCTCTTTCGTAGTCCAGGTCAAACGCTCCGCAAACCATCTGAAACGCAGTATTATCCCTGAGAGCTCCGAGACGATGCTTATAACCCACATTGCTTGTGCGTCCTCCGCCTACCATTCCCCAGCGCAGCGGTCTTTCGATTCTTCTTTCTCCGATATGCATAACTGTTATCTCCTCTTTAAAATTATTTTTTAATATTGTTTTTCTGTAAATTAATTTAAAAGAGAACGCGTTCAACATCTTTTGTTAATACCAAACAATTACAATGGTGTTTTTTCGTTGTTCTTGCTTGTTTTCTTAACTATGTCTGTATTGTAAAATAAAGGAAAATCGAAGTAAATATTCTACATTGTCCAAAAATTCATCAATCTTGCTTTTAAGAGGTGTGATATGAAAAGTGTTGATCCCGGAATCCTGCCCCAGTCAGTTTGTTTTTCCTTTACCCCGTCCGAGCTTGCCCGGAAATTATATTTTTATCCGACCTGGTGCGGTCATTACTTTTGCACTGAGAATTATTTTATGAAAAGAAAAACATACCCGCCTCTCCTTATAATATTTATAAGAACAGGCAGGCTGCATGTTGAGTATGAAGATCAGTGTTTTGACGCCGAAAAAGGCGATGTTGTGCTGCTTGATTGCAGCAAGCCTCATTATTATCATGCATACGATGGTCTGGAATTTCTCTATATGCATTTTGACGGTTCTAATTCCCACGAGATCTGTCAGCATATCATTGAAACAAAAGGCGCTCTGATCCGGGAAGATGGCAACGTTCTTATAGGTCGTCTTCTATATAATATGGTTGATTTCTACCAAAACGGCGGCATCGAAACCATGTTTCAAAGCTCTATGCGGATCTATCATGTGTTCGAATATCTTCTTAAGCCTCCCGTTGTTCAGCCGGAATCCCAAACTGCTGTAGAAGAAAGCATTCAATATATAAGACGCAATTACAGTGAGTCATTAAATATAAACACGTTAGCAAAAGAGGCCTCCCTGAGCCCCTATTATTACGCTCACTCCTTTAAGGAAGAAACAGGCTTCTCGCCTATGGAATACGTAACCAACACCCGGCTTGAACACGCCAAGATTGCCCTCGTAAGAACCCAAAAATCAATTGAAGAAATCGCATACGATGTCGGTTACGCCTCAAGCAGCAGCTTCATAAATATGTTTACAAAAAAGGTCGGATGCTCCCCAAAACAATACCGGAAGCTGCATTAA
>CAYMAY010000030.1:0-13559 GCA_964388555.1 uncultured Lachnospiraceae bacterium | reverse complement strand
AGCAGTCTCTGTGCCTCTGTTCGCATCTGCTCCACTATCGTCTCCGGACCGATGATCCTGATATCCTCTCCGAGGGAAAATACCCATCCGAAGAAATGTCTGCTGACGTGCACGTCCACATTCACGACAAAATGTTCATCATCCGACGGGATCATGATCACCTCTTTGCCGAATCGGTCAATGATAACGCCCGCCAGACTATTCTTGACTTCCAGCTTAACGACCTGTTCCTTACCGCCGAACATTCCGAAGCTCTTCTTCGCGTAATCCGCCATATCGAGCTTTTTGAAGAGTTCTTTTCCTTCCCTGGTTTCTTCGGACACATTGATGTTGATCATTTTATCAACACGGTAATGCTTGATCTTGCTTTCCTTAGAATCGTATCCTA
This sequence comes from uncultured Lachnospiraceae bacterium, assembly GCA_964388555.1. Classification (GTDB taxonomy): domain Bacteria; phylum Bacillota; class Clostridia; order Lachnospirales; family Lachnospiraceae; genus Alectryocaccobium. The sequence continues at coordinate 13,171 of CAYMAY010000030.1, read as the reverse complement.
TCAGATAATAATTCTCGTCATCCCAGGACAATCCCCACGGACTGATGTGATAACAAGCCCCGTCGTGCCTCAGCCTCATTTCTTTTTTCTCGTTCCATTGGAAATACTGGAATTTTATCTTTTTATTGTTGGCAATGGCATTATGAATAGCATCCACACTGTAATAAATGCTCTCGTTCATGGCCTTGATCCTGCCGGTTACATACACCTGACGCTGCAGTTTCTGAGCATCGTATTTTCCGGCAAAGGTTTCCAGCTTTTTTATCAGCTCGTTGGATTTCTTTACGGTGATAAACTTCGAAGACTGTATTGCGTCCACAAGGAGTTTTAATTCCGGCAGTTCGAAAGTCCGCCCCACAACATGATAATGATACCTGTTTCCGATGGGCTCGCCTTCTACATCAATCCCAAGAACACTCAGATCCTTCAGATCGTTATACAGAGTTTTCCTGTCGGCTTTTACATCGTATTTTGCCAGCTCGTCTATGATCTCCGGCATCGTGATAAAATGCTCGTCATCCGTTAATTCCAGCATGATCTGCGCAAGCCTGTACAGCTTAAATTTCTGATTACTTCCCTTCGGCAATTTCTGATCCCCCTAACTAAAATACACTTCAAATATACCACATGTACTCAATCTATAATACAATTATCGTCTTTATTCTCCCTGTAATCCCTTATGTTTCCGATCATAATCACCATTTCAAATACCATCGTCAAGATCAAACCTATCATGACAAGTAATTTTCCTCAATTTTAAAACTATAGGTGGGTTATAAAAATCCCTTGCCACGAGATGTTAAAAGACGTAAAATTTTTCGTATACAAATAAGGTTCAATCAACTCCCGGAATCTTCCAAAACAAGAAATTTCAAATGATTCCGGAGAACATTGCAAATACAAGTAGGAGGTCACATGAATTCATTTACTTTTTATTCACCGACAAAAATTTATTTCGGTAAAGATTCAGTTTCAGATATTGCATCTCACGTTTCAGAATTTAATCCCTCTAAGGTTTTGATAGTATACGGCGGCGGCAGCGTTAAAAGAAGCGGTCTTTTAGATAAGATAGAGTCTCAGCTTTCGGATGCCGGCATCGCATACGAAGAATTTGGCGGTGCAAAGCCGAATCCGACATTATCTCACGCACGGGAAGGCGTTGAATTTGCAAAGAAAACAGGAATAGATTTTGTACTTGCCGTCGGCGGCGGAAGTGCCATCGATACAGCTAAATCCATATCACACGGCGTGGCAAATCCCGAAACGGATATCTGGGATTTCTATACCGGAAAGGCAAACCTTGAAAAAACGCTGCCGATAGGCGCCATCCTTACTATTCCGGCAGCCGGAAGTGAGAGCAGTAATTCCGCCGTACTCACAAACGAGGAAAACGGTCAGAAACGCGGTCTTACGACCGATCTCAACCGCCCGAAATTCGCGGTTCTTGATCCGACGCTTACATTCAGTCTGCCGCTCTATCAGGTGAGCTGCGGAATAACCGATATAATGATGCACACTCTGGATCGTTACTTCAATCCGCTGGATAACGAACTTACGGATGCCATTGCGGAGGCTCTTCTGCGCACCGTTATCAAATCCGGTCTTGCGGCATATAGCAATAAAGAAGATTACGAGCCCATGAGCGAACTTATGTGGGCAGGAACGCTTTCTCATAACGATCTTACCGGTCTTGGCGGCAAAAAAGATTTCGCGACGCATCAGCTGGGACATGAGCTTTCCGCAAAATTCGATCTTGCCCACGGCGCTTCTCTTTCCACTGTATGGGGAAGCTGGGCAAGATATGTATGTGACGCAAAGCCGTCCCGCTTCGCAAGATACGCTAAAAACGTATGGGGAATAGACGAAAAAGATGAAATGACAGCAGCTCTTTCGGGAATACAGGCTACCGAAGCTTACTTCAAATCCATCGGAATGCCCATATGCTTCTCAGACAGCGTTGGCGTGCAGAGTGATGATATGATCCACGAGCTTGCAAACAGATGCGTCCGCGGCGGTGAACGCACCATCGGAACATTTAAAGTTCTCGCCGAGGATGATGTATACAAGATATACACCGACGCGAACCATTAACCAAAAGTCTCGAAGCGAAATCTGCTTGCATAACATCTTCACCCTCAAAAAATTTCGCTTGTGAAATACTTGTACCATGCTGTTGAAGTCAAAAAACCTCTTACAAGCAAGCTTGTACCGGGATTTTTGACCTTTCGACTCTGGTATCCATATACCCAAAAATGCCGGATCACTCCGGCATTTTTTCTCATAAATAAAACTATTATGTTTTTATTATATACAGTTAGAAAGTCAACTCATCTACCGTCGGAACCAGCTTTGTAAGCTTCTCTTTATAAATCTCGATCAGCTGTTCGCGATTCGGCTCGTTGCGGCGGATAGTACGGCGAAGAAGTCTCATATATCCAACGATCTTTGCCTTATTTTCCACTTCACTGACTCTTGCCTCGTCATCCGTGTCAAGATACATGGCGAGCGCCTTCCGCCAGAATTTTCCTGCCGTTTCGTACGGAATCTTCAGGAAGCTCTCAACCGCCTTGTGATCGAACTCCGAAAATCCGGCATAGGCATTAAACATCGAACCAAGCTCGAATATGGGATGTCCTACGCAGAGCGTGTCCATGTCGATAAGCAGTGCTTCGCCGTCGCGGATCATTATATTATTTGTGTGATAGTCGCCGTGCAGCATCGTATTGCGCTGCGGAACATCCTCTACCATCTTATATAATTTATCGCCAATCTCATTAGGCAGGTGATCTCTGTCAAATGCAGCCCAGCCAAGAGCAACCTCTTTCATATCCGGCATGCCGCTGTCCACCTCTGTTTCGTGGATCTGCTTAAGCATATCTACATAATACTTAAGCGGCACCTCCAGATGCTCCGGATCCTTTTGTATGAACTTCGAAAGCGATGAGGCCTCCAGCATTTCCATAACAGTTCCGTAGCTTTCGCCGACGCGCACAACGTCGTACGGAATCGCAGTATTTATGCCCAGCACAAGGGCCTTGCGGGCAAGTTCACGCTCGCGCTGAATCTCCGGAAGCGCATCCGGATTGAAATATACCTTGACGATGGTTTCCGCATCATACCTGTAAACGGCTCCGTTGGCGCCCTTACCGATCATCTCGCAGCCGTCAACACTAAGGCGGCGATACGCCTTCTTTACCGTCATCATCTCAGTAAATCCGGTCATTTCAAGAATATTATAAACTTCCGGTGAAACATTTATGATGGCGAGCTCCGGCTCTTCCTTGCGCAAACGAAGGATCACACGCAGGCCGGCACTGGATATATATGTAAGCTTTTCCGCATCCAGAACCGTGTGGAGTCCTTCATTTTCTTTTCGAATTGACTGAATCTCTCCTTCCACTGCGGACGCATTGCTTGCGTCGATACGGTCTATAAGATCTATATAGAGAATGCCCTCATTTGTTCGAAATGTCGTCTGCTGACTCATTTTTCTCCCTCCCCGAATACGATTCGAATCAACTCGTCAAATTCCTTCCATGCGAAGGTATCTTTAAACTCACTGACAGCTTCTGCGATGGAGCGATAATACCATCTGTGCATCGCGGGATCTTTCTGATTAAAATCCTGCCATACATCATCACCGCGGCGCATCCACTGGCGGTAAACCGAACGCATATTCGACAGCTTATCACCAAGAAAGATGATCTTTACACCGATGTCCCTTGTGTTGCGCAATAACGCAATAGCCTCTTCTTTTCGTATACACCAGCTTTGATCCGCCGGAATATCCCTTCTTTTGTCTTCTGTTTCGGCTGCAACAAGCTCAGCCACCCGATGCCCGAAATTCTCCTCTACTTCCTCTATGGTAACGGGCGTATCCTCAACAACATCGTGAAGCAGCGCGGCCGCGATAACATTTTCATCGGAAGTCAGCGAGCCTGCGATAGCCGCAGCCTCCATAGGATGGAGAATATACGGGATATCGTCTTTTTTTCTGCGCATGCCGTCATGTGCCTGTGTCGCAAAAACAACAGCTCTGCTTACAAGTTCCATTACTCAATCACCAAAATGTCAGCAAATCCTGTCATCTCTAAAACGCTCATTACCGCTTCGCAAACGTTTGTCACCTTCATTGACCCGATCTTGCTCATCTTCTTCTGTGCGGCAAGAAGCACACGTAATCCGGCAGATGAAATATATTCCACTTCTTTCATGTCTATGGTCAGCTCAGTGATCTCCGCCGGAAAATCATTGATGGTTTTTTCCAGCTCCGGAGACGTAATCGTATCGAGACGTCCCTCAACATGCAATGTCATCTTATTTTCGTTCTGTTCTGAATTGATTGTCATTTGTATTACTCCCTTCATCATCCAAGTAATGTCTTGATAAGATCCCACAGTGCGCTTCCCATGCTGCCGATAATAACTATCAAGATCAAATAAATAACCATACTCGCGTGGTTTACGGTATTATGCGCGATCGAAAAGTAAAAATTAAAGTGACCGAGGAAGCTTCTTTCTCTTGTCTGCTCCCACTGGTAATTGATAACATCTTCGTTTGAAAAGCCTTCCGGCTCATATCCGTGATAAAGTTCTTCCTCCAGACGTCTGATACGATAGCAGCCATTATCATTGACCTCATATCCATCGCTGAGTGCGATAGTTATGACCGCTCTTCTGAGCTTCTGCCTGTGAAACGCTCCTACATGATTTATTTCCGGCGGAAGCAATCGTGCTTCGTTAATCCTGACGGAATAGCCGTATTTCTGGTCGATCACAGGACTCGTAATAAGATCCCGCAGTCTTCTTAAGCTTCCTCGCATATCCCTTTTCGGCCTGAAAACACGATCGACGGATTTATGCGGAACCCTGAAGACAAAATACGCCTCATCATTGTCAAGCATCGGCAACAGCTCCGCGAAATCCAGATAAAACATCGTCCCGGTGGCAAGGGGTTTCATCGTATAGTTCAGCTTCGAAACATGTACAAGATCCACCGTTTTTCCATGATACGCCAGCTCGGAAGTGCATACATTTTTCTGATAATCAATGACGCAAGCCGCATCGAATATGGCATACAAAATATCATCTTTGTTTAATCGAAGCGAAATATCATCAAGCTCATCCCGCGAAACCTCGAACGGGATATATATGTTCAAAGATTTCGAATCTTTGATCCCGCGTGTGCTGATGGCGATATCTATATAATTATGTCTTTTCGGATTGAGCCAGTCATTTATATAAACAGTGCTGGTGTCATCACCGTCTATCCAGAAAGCCCAGCCATCATCCACAAAATAGCTGTTTCTGCCCATCTACGCTTACCGCTTTCATTGTTTGCGACCATTATATCAAATAGTACACAATAATGACATAAATTTATTGTGAAAACCCGATTAAATCTACCCTTATGCCTCTGTCATCCAGGATTTTACAAGAGCGATTTCCTTTTTATATCCATCATCATCGTTCGGTGTTTCGAGGATGAATGGCAGATTCTGCAATCTCGGATTTGCAACGACCGCGCGAAGCGCATCTGCGCCCAGCTCGCCTTCCCCCAGCTTCTGGTGTCTGTCCTTATGTGCTCCGAGAATGTTCATACTGTCGTTGAGATGAATCGCTTTTAATCTGCCAAGGCCGATCACCCTGTCAAACTCATCAAGGACGCCGTTGAGATTTCCCTTGATATCGTAACCTCCATCCCAGATATGGCAAGTATCAAGGCACACTCCAAGCTTATGGTTGTTTTTGACGCTGTCGATTATTGTGCGAATCTCCTCGAAATGACCGCCTATCTCGCTGCCCTTTCCTGCCATTGTTTCAAGCAGAACCGTCGTTTTCATCTCAGGAAACATAGCATTGTCCAGAGCTTCGCATATGTATTCGATACCCTTCCGGACACCCTGTCCAACGTGGCTGCCGGGATGAAAGTTATAGTAATTTCCCGGTACAAATTCCATTCTTCTGAGATCATCATAGAGCATATCAAAGGCGAACTTGCGGATATCCTCTTTTGCCGAACACAGGTTCATCGTATATGGTGCGTGCGCCACAAGCGGTCCGAAACCGTTATCCGAAAGATAGTCCATCAGAGCCTGTGCATCCGCCGGATCAATGGCTTTTGCCTTACCGCCCCTGGGGTTTCTTGTGAAAAACGCAAACGTCGTCGCGCCGAGCTCTGCAGCATGTTTTCCCATCGCCAGAAATCCGTCCGACGATGACAGGTGATTTCCTATATATATCATGGCTTTTTCTCCGATTTTATTATCATCTTATTGATTTTTTGACCCTTTGAAGAAAAGCGTTCTTCATACTCCGTCATTATATTTCCTTTATTAAGCTCAGAATCTGCGTGCAGATCGTTTGTATAAGCCACGATCTCCCAATTCGCCTCTTTTGCCTGCTCAAGGGAAAACTCAAAAAGATCGCAATTATCAGTCTTAAATTCTACGATCGCACCGCCCGGAAGAATCTGCTCATAACGCTTTAAAAATTCTTTCGACGTAAGGCGTCTCTTCGCGTGGCGCTCCTTCGGCCAGGGATCTGAAAAATTCAGATATATCCTCTCTGCCTCGCCCTTTTCAAATACGTCGCAAAGTTCACGGGCATCCATTCTTATAAAAACAAAATTTCCGGAACGCGTATCATCATCCGCCGCTTCGGCAAGCTCAACCGCCCTTACGAGCACGGAGCTGTACATTTCTATGCCTATGTAGTTTATATCCGGATGCGCCTGCGCCATTCGCATTATAAATTTGCCCTTGCCCATCCCTATTTCCATATGAATGGGATTGTCATTTCCGAAAAGCTCGTGCCACCTTCCCTTGTAAACCCGCGGGTCACTGACGCAAAATTTGCTCTCATCTATTTTTTCCCTCGCGCCGGGGATGTTTCGAAGTCTCATAGATTTAAACCTTTCATTTATCTTCCGCTATGTCGGCATACTGGAAATTTATAACTTTTTCCAGATCAGCCGGCTTAAGCTCCACCTGAAAGCCGACTCTGCCGCCGCTGAAAAAGATGGTATCTTTATCCTTTGCGCTGGCATCAAACGTGGTTTTGAAGAACTTTTTCATACCTATCGGTGAACATCCGCCGTGAATATATCCCGTAAGGGGCAGCAGTTCCGACTGTTTGATCATCTCTATGTTTTTTTCGCCGACGGCCGATGCAGCCTTCTTTAAATTAAGCTCTTTACAAACGGGCACAACAAAAACGTAATGCTCTCCCGTTTTCCCGACGGTAACAAGGGTCTTAAACGCCGACGTGGGATCCTGGCCCAGCGCCGTCGCCACGTCCATTCCGCTTACCGCTCCGGTATCTTCATAATTATGGCTCTTGTACTCTACTTTTTTTGCGTCCAACACACGCATAACATTTGTTTTTTCTTCTTTATGTTTTTTCATGATTCGCTCCGAAAATTCATTTAATCAAGATTACATCACAAAATCAAAGCTGTTGCAAGAAAATTTCATCTCGCCTGTCGGCTCGATGATCATTTGCGCAAAAAGCAGGTGCCCTTCAGTTTTTATTTCCGAAGAGCACCTAATTGAAATAACTTGCAAGAAAGGTGGCGTTTTAAATTACGCAATGGAGTATTTTGCGTTTTTGAGGTGAGTATTGAATAGTCTTATCAAGGATTTTCTGCAAGTTTACTTTTTAAAAAGACCAAAGCCTTTTTTCTCGTAATCTTCTGTTTCGGACGAAAGAACTCTGTATCCCGTCTTTTCTATCTCGCAAGATAAAACCGCCATATCCGGTTTCTCCTCCGAGATTATCACTGTCTCGCCTTTCGAATGGGACGACGTAATCTTTTTGACCTTCATCGTCTTCCTGACGGTATCGTTCATGTGCGCCTCGCACATCCCGCAGCTCATTCCGTCTATCTTAAGCGTTGTTTTAAACATCTGTTTTTTCCTCTCTCGGTTAGCCTTTGCTAACTTCAGTTCATATACTACCACCTGTTCGAAAAAAATACAAGTGTTTTTTGAAAAGTTTTGAAATCATTTTTTAAACCTTAATTTTGTGAAAAAAGCGCCGCAGCTACGATCTAAAGACCGTTGCTGCGACGCTTCGTATTTAGTATAAAGTTTTGATTATCGTTTAAATTTTTTCCCTGCTTCGATAACCCACGCCGCACAGCCAAGACCTGCGATCATAAGAATAATCCACAGTGTTGCGTTTGAGCTGTCACCGGTAACAGGACTGGCAGTAGTTACAGAAACAGTCTCGGCGGACGTATTTTCATCGACAGACGTATTTCCACCGGTGGATTCGTTTCCCTCCACAGGTGTATTTCCTTCGATGGGCGTACTCTCATCGACCGGCGTGTCTTTACCGCTGGTCGTATCCTTCCCGCTGGGCGTGTCCTTTCCGCCGGGCGTATCTTTCCCGCTGGGCGTATCGTCCTTGCCATCGTCACCGGATTCGGAGGATTCAACCTGTTTCCATACGGCGTAAAGGGTCTTTGATGTCATCTCGGGAGTGAATGTTATCTCATCACCGGGATTTACTGTAACATTGCCTGCCGCAGCATCCTCAAGGGTTTCCGCCCATCCACGGAACTCAAAGTTATCACGAGTGAACGTGTTATTGTCAACCGTCATTTCAACGGATTCGGAATACACATTTTCAACGTTTTCAGAGTCCTTAACGCTTGTTTCGTTTCCGATCATTCCGCCATTGCCGATATATGTAATGGTGTAACTGTGCTTATCAGCCTCTGTAAAATTCCATTCACCGACAATGGTGAACGTATCAGTACCTTTGACCTTCAAGGGTATCTTGCCGTCGGAAAGCTCAGATGTGTCCCATCCCAGGAATTCCCAGGTGCCCTGCATATCACCTTTCGTGTTGGATTCAGTGACTGGGTCATCTGCTATGGTAACGGATTCGCCCCCATAATAGCTATCCTCGTCAGGCAGTTCAACGCCAGATGGAATATCGGTACCTTCCTTCCATTTGTACACAACCTTATACTTAGGTTCCTCGGTGAATTTCCAGGTTCCGGTGAACTTTACATCTGTGCTTACATCCTTAACTTCATCTTCGTCCCAACCGACGAAAGTCCATGTGCCGGACTTAACACCGTTCACGTATTCATAAACCTCGTCAAATGTGCTCTCGGAAGGCGTGGCCGTACTGCCCATAGAAAGATATGTTTTCTCCGGCTGCTGACTTTTTACGTCTGCAGGCAAAGCCTTGCCATCGGTACCGGAAATAAATTCATACGATATTGATGCAGCGGTGCGTCTGTAATTGATGACTATCTCAACCGCTTTATCGGGATTGTTTTCCGAATCAGAGATATCAACTTTTTCATAATTGCCGGTGTTCTTGTCAAGGCTGTAATTATCGCCATTATAGCTTGCTGTATCCTCGGGCTTAATGGTCACCGAGTCACGACTGCTTTTGATAACATCACTGCTTTCACTACCCATCAGCTCGTCATTAACGTAGTAATTCTTAACAATCCTGGAATAGTATTTTGATGTGGACCCAACCTTAACAGTAAAGTCAAGACCGTTGCTGTTCCATTCGTTATTCGGGCATGCAAGACGAGCGGCCTCAAGTCCTGCAAACGAATCAACCTTGTATGTCTCAGTTTCTCCGTTGTATGTATATGTTATATCCACGCCGACTATTCGGTTGGCACGCTCATCATCCGTATCGTTGGAAATGATTGCGTAACTATTGTTGCTATTATGAATACCATTATAGATCAATCCGCCGTAATCATCCGTACCGTCTTTTACAAGCGTGACAACATCTTCGTTCGCATAGGTTGCTTTAACGATTACGTCACTCACGCTCATGCCTTCCTGAACATTAGTGAAGTCTACCTTTATGTGGTTCCGAATGGTGTGTTCGATACGATTGGATGCAACAACGGTCCACTTATACCCGGTTATTTCTCTGCATTCGTCGGAATGTGTGTGTTCTTCCATGCCGCAGGTCCACACATAGTACGACCCCCAGCCTCTGGCGACTTTCGCTTTGTTGAATTCTTCCAATGTGCAATCTACCCATATGTAGGCGTTGGGGTCATTGGGATCATCCGTCCTGTATTGATATTTCATCATGCTGAAGTCAGCCTTTTCGCCATCCTTAATTTCCCTGTAAGAGCATGTTTCGGTACTATGCGTGTGCTCCTCTTTACCGCAGGCGGCGTCGTTGTAGATAATTTCGGGGCCCTTCCATGCAAGTGCCGGATTGGTAAGCTCCGGCAGCTTTGCATCCGCAGTATCAAGTATGATTTCTTTGTCAACTGTATATTCCTCAGCTGAGGCGTTAACGCTTACCATGGAAAGAACCATGATAAGGCTTATCGCCAGAGAAAGAAATCTATGGAATTTTTTAGTCATAAAGGAAAACCTCACTTTTTAACAATCGTTGTTCAATCCGGATTTTATATCATCCTTCTACCTTCGGCAGCTTTGCAAAGGATTCTGCAAGCTCCTCATCTGTCGGGATGTAATCCGACATCTCATGATCGTTGTATTTAGCGTAAGCGGTAAGATCGAAGTATCCTGTTCCTGTAAGTCCGAATACGATGGTCTTCTCCTCGCCTGTCTCCTTGCACTTCATGGCCTCGTCTATAGCGGCCTTTATTGCGTGTGAGCTCTCCGGTGCCGGAAGAGTTCCCTCTGCTCTTGCAAAAAGCTCCGCAGCCTCGAATACGCTTGTCTGCTCTACGCTTATAGCCTCCATGTATCCGTCATGATAAAGCTGTGAAAGAACAGGGCTCATGCCGTGGAAACGAAGTCCACCCGCATGGTTCGGTGACGGGATGAATCCGCTGCCCAGTGTGTACATCTTTGCCAGCGGGCAGATCATTCCTGTATCGCAGAAGTCGTATGCAAATTTACCTCTTGTGAAGCTGGGGCACGAAGCCGGCTCTACGGCGATTATTCTGTAATCAGCCTCTCCTCTGAGCTTCTCACCCATAAACGGAGAGATAAGTCCGCCGAGATTTGACCCGCCGCCTGCGCAGCCGATTATTATGTCAGGCTTAATGTTGTATTTATCGAGAGCGGCCTTTGTCTCAAGACCTATTATGGACTGATGAAGCAATACCTGGTTAAGCACACTTCCCAGAACGTATCTGTAGCCTTCGCTATTTTCAGCAACCTCAACAGCCTCGGATATGGCGCAGCCAAGGCTTCCCGTTGTTCCGGGATGCTCCGCAAGGATCTTTCTTCCGACTTCTGTTGTCTCAGACGGTGACGGAACAACAGATGCTCCGAAGGTTCTCATTACTTCGCGTCTGAAAGGCTTCTGCTCGTATGAAACCTTTACCATGAATACCTTGCAGTCAAGTCCAAAATATGCGCACGCCATGGAAAGCGCCGTGCCCCACTGTCCTGCACCGGTTTCCGTTGTAACGCCCTTAAGGCCCTGCTTCTTAGCATAATAAGCCTGAGCTATAGCGGAATTGAGCTTGTGGCTTCCGCTGGTGTTGTTTCCCTCGAACTTGTAATAGATCTTCGCCGGTGTCTGGAGCTTTTCCTCAAGGCAATATGCTCTTACAAGCGGTGACGGTCTGTACATTCTGTAAAACTTGTTTATTTCCTCGGGGATATCAATGTAAGCCGTTGTGTCGTCCAGTTCCTGTGCGATAAGCTCATCGCAGAATATGGGTGAAAGCTCCTGCGCCGTAAGGGGCTTTCCCGTTGCCGGATTAAGAAGCGGTTCCGGTTTTACCTTCATATCGGCTCTTACATTGTACCATTGTGTCGGTATCTCGCTCTCACTGAGCATTATTTTATACGGTATTTTTGTGTCAGACATTTTTCGTCTCCTTTCGATTTTTAAATCTGTATTCAAAAGCATTTCGCTTTGCTTTGCTGATTATTGTCTGCGCATCTTAGCAGGATCATTTAGAATTTTATTTCGCAGAATCGGTCTGCTCGGTTTCGGCTTTTGCCTCCTCGTCGCGCTTCTTAATATAATCCTCGGTTTCCGTCGGAAGCTCCTGCCTTCTAAGAACGTTTTCGCAGATTTTCTTTACTATATAATAAATCCATGCAAATACCGGAACGCCTACAAGCATTCCGACAATTCCGAACGTGCCGCCGAAGAAGAGTATCGAAACAATTACCCACATAGCGGACAATCCCGTGGAATGACCCAGGATCTTCGGTCCCATTATGTTTCCGTCGAATTGTATAAGGATTATCATGAATATCACGTAATACAGCGCCTGCCACGGATCTACCAGCATTATAAGCGCCGCTCCGAATATCGTTCCTATGTACGGTCCGAAGAACGGAATTATGTTTGCAATTCCGACAAAAACACTGATGAGCGTTGCATACGGAAGCTGCATTATCATCATCCCCGCGAAGCAGATGATACCCATAAGTATGGCTTCGAGGATCTTAGCGCCGAAGAAACCCGAAAAGATCCGCGCACCTTCATCGATGACGTCCATAACCTGACCGCCCCACTTCTTTTTGAATATGGCCATGCACAGCTTTTCTATCTGCGCGAACAGCTTTTCCTTACTCAGAAGCAGATATACGGAAAGTATAAGCCCCACCAGCAGGTTTACGAGTATATTTATCGCCGACATGATTCCGGAAGTAATTGCGCTGAACAGCTCCGTGCCTATTCCGAAATTGCTGAGGATCCATTGTGAAATTTTATCCGTTACTTCCTTGATAAACGGATATACTCTCTCCTGCCAGACTTCTCCGTCGGATAAGCCCTTTATCCACTCGTTGAAGTGGTTCACCATGTTTTTAAAGGATGGAATTATATTTCCGACTGTTACTCCCACCTGGGGGATAACAAGCAGTATAACTCCTATTATGGCAAGTATGACAATACTGACCGTAAGCGCAACGCCGATTCTTCTTATGAGAAGTTCCCTCGGGTTTTCCGGCGTCGCAAGCTTCTTTCGCAATATATTCTCGAAGCCCTTGAGCATGGGCGACATTATGCACGCAAACAATATGCCGAAAAGAAAGGCCTGCAAACCCGCAACCGCCACACCAAGTGCCGGCAAAACATCACTACTTTTAAACAGCAAAATAATAAGCAGAATGCCTATTATAAGCCCGATCGTAATAAAAGCCTTTTGTGTTTTTGATCTGTCGTTATGCATCGCAGGCTACCCCTCTTATGTACACACGCCATTAGTTTATTCCATATTTGAAGTTTCCGCAAGC
>CAYMAY010000029.1:0-17461 GCA_964388555.1 uncultured Lachnospiraceae bacterium | reverse complement strand
GGTGTTGCCGGCGGCGATATCACACAGGGTCTTCCCCGTGTCGAGGAGCTTTTTGAGGCACGTAAGCCTAAGGGACTTGCCATCATAACCGAGATAAAGGGTGTTGCCACAATAAACGACACCAAGAAGAAACGTGAGATAACCGTTGAGGATCGCGAGGAGAATATCTCCAAGACGTACCTTATACCTTACGGTTCAAGAATAAAGATCATGGACGGTCAGGTTCTTGAGGCCGGCGACGAGCTTACGGAAGGTAGCGTTAACCCGCATGACATCTTAAGAATCAAGGGCGTAGAAGCCGTTCAGGATTATATGCTCCGTGAGGTTCAGAGAGTTTACAGACTCCAGGGTGTTGAGATCGCCGATAAGCACATAGAGGTTATCGTTCGTCAGATGCTTAAGAAAGTACGTATCGAGTCTAACGGCGACACGAAATTCATGCCGGGAACACTTGTAGACGTTCTTGAGTTTGAAGACGAGAACAGCAGGGTCGAGGCTGAGGGCGGCGTTCCGGCTGAGGGCAAGAGAATACTTCTCGGAATCACCAAGGCATCCCTTGCTACGGATTCGTTCCTTTCGGCGGCATCCTTCCAGGAGACCACAAAGGTTCTTACGGAAGCTGCCATAAAGGGCAAGGTGGATCACCTTGTCGGTCTTAAGGAAAACGTAATCATCGGTAAGCTTATACCGGCCGGAACAGGAATGAAGTGTTATCACAACATCCACCTCAATACCGATAATGAGGTACCGGAGGAGGACGACGACGATTACCTTCTTGATGACGAGGTTTCGGCGGATGAGACAGCGGAGCCTGTTGCAGACGAACCCGAAATACTTGCTGATGAGGAGACAGTCGAAGAAGAAAGCGATATATTAGTCTAAAACGTATAAATAAAAGCAATCATCGCCGGCATAGCGGCAGGGGTATAGCATGGAAGACAGAGGGCGGAAAAGAGAACTTTCGGAAATACTTAAGCCTTACCTGTTTACAGCTGTATTCACCGCGGCGGCAGTGGTTGCTTTTCTTGTTGTGTGGATCATAATAGGCGGCAATTTCAGGCAGGTAGGAAACGAATCGGCGCAAAGCGGATCATCAATAGAGCAGGAGACGGACCAATATGCGATAGCACCTGCGGCGGATGACGGAAGCGGCCGGGCCGGCATACAAAAGGCCACTGAGGAAATGCTTGCGGTATCCGGCAGCGCCGGACGTAATTCCAATGATTACGGTTCATGGTATGCCCCGAGAGACGGTTACTGTTATTATAACGGCTGGGTAACGCTGGATGGAAGTCAGTATCATTTTAACGCGTCGGGGTACATGGACACGGGCTGGAAAGCTATCGGCGGACAGGGCTGTTACTTCGATGAAACGGGTATTTACGATCCGGATAAAGATTCGTCAAAGATGATAGCGCTTACATTTGATGACGGACCGTCAGAGTATACGTCGCAGATACTTGACATTCTGGAGCAGAACGGCGCAAAGGCGACGTTTATGATCCTGGGCGTACAGATAGAAAAATACGGCGATGTGATACCGCGGATGATATCAATGGGGAATACCATAGGCAATCATTCCATGACCCATAGCGAAATGCTGGATCTGTCCGTAGATGAGGTTGTGGCGGATTTTCAGAACACAGACAATCTTCTGGCAAATTACGGAGTCACGTCAGCGGTTGTACGTTTCCCTTACGGCGATTACACAAAAGATCTGACGGCGGCCGTAAACAAGCCGAATATATTATGGGATGAAGATTCGCTGGATTGGGACAGCAGAAATGCCGATTCCATCAAAAATGAGATATACGGCCTTCTTGAACCCGGCGGCATAATACTTATGCACGATATTTATCCGGAAACGGTAGAGGCTGTCAGCACTCTTGTTCCGGAGCTCATTGCGCAGGGCTATCAGCTTGTTAACATCGAAGATCTTGCGGCATCGCGGGGTTACGAGCTCAAAGGCGGAGTTACTTATTTTAGTTTTAAGCAGTTAAACATAGATCAAGGAAGAGTAAATGATGAATGAAGATGAAATCACCTGTCCGGTGTACGTTATAGAAGGTTTTCTCGACAGCGGAAAAACCTCATTTATTAATTTCACCGTAGGACAGGATTATTTTGATATAGGCGGACTGACACTTCTTCTTATATGCGAGCAGGGCGAGGAGGAATACGACAGAACATTTCTTCTCAATCACAGAACGCTGCCGGTATACATAGAAGAAAAAGAAGATCTGACGCTGGAAAAACTCAACGCACTCAGGAGACAGTACAGACCGGAGCGTGTTCTTATAGAATATAATTCGTTCTGGAGTGTCAAGGAATTAGAAGAAGCACCGATGCCGGAGGGCTGGGGAATAGTGCAGGAGCTGGTTCTTGTGGATGCCAGCACGTTCCTTACATACATGACAAACATGAAGTCACTCTTTATGGAAATGGCGCGCAACGCGGATATGCTTACATTTAACAGATGTAAGGCTGATATGCCCCTGGCTAATTTCAGAAGGAGCATCAAGGTGGCGAATCCCAGCTGCGAAGTGCTTTTTGAGGACAACAACGGGGATATCATTGATCTTTTTGAAAACTCGCTGCCATACGACATGAACGCCGATGTTATCGAGATAGACGATGCCGACTTCGGAATCTTCTATGTGGACGTGCAGGATAATACCGAGAAATATATTGGCAAGAACGTTCGGATACACGGTCAGGTTTATAAGGCTCCCGGTATGGATGCGGATCTTTTCCTGCCGGGAAGAACAGCCATGACGTGCTGCGCGGCGGATATGCAGGTTATCGGATATCTTTGCAGGAGCAAACAGGCCAGACGGCTTAAAGCGAGAAGCTGGGTAACAGTAACGGGCGAGATACGTTTCGAATATGTGGACGAATATGGCGAAAAAGGTCCCGTAATATATGCGACTAAAATAGAGGATGCCGAGCCTGCTAAAAACGAGTGGGTATCGTTCTCGTAAGGTGAATAGTATATGTATCTGATAGTCGGACTCGGAAATCCCGAGCGCAAATACGAAAAAACAAAGCACAACGTAGGCTTTGACGCCGTTGATGCCATCATAGATAAGTTTAATATACCGTCATCGGGAATATCCATGAAGGGGATGTACGGCAAGGGCATTATCGCAGGTCAGAAGGTAATGCTCATGAAGCCGCTTACATATATGAACCTGAGCGGGAACGCCGTCAGGGCATATGTTGATTATTATAAGATAGACGTTGCATCGGAGCTTATCGTCGTATACGACGATGTGGATCTTCCCATAGGACAGCTTCGCATCCGTAAAAAGGGAAGTGCCGGCAGTCATAACGGAATGAAAAGCATCATCTCTATGCTGGGTCGGAGCGATTTTACGAGAGTGCGTGTAGGAATAGGACCGAAACCCGAAAAATGGGATCTTGCGGACTACGTACTGGCGCCGTTTTCAAGGGAAGAAAGAGTAAAAATCGACGAAGCAACGGATAAACTTCCGGAAATCGCCGAGGTTATAGCCCGGGACGGCGTAGATATCGCAATGACGAGATTCAATAAAAAAGAATAGAAGGACAGCATATGAATGCACTGTTTCAGCCTTTGGAGGAAACGGACGGCTTTAAGGAGCTTAAGAGCTTTGTAAAGAACAAAAAAGGCTCAGTTAATGTAACGGGCTGTCTTGAGTCCCAGAAGATAAACCTTGCTGCTGCGATGGCAGATGGCTCCGGTTCGCTTATTATATGCGAGAATGAGCTTAAGGCACGGCAGGCTTTTGAGGACATGAAACTGTACGACGGCGATGCGCTGCTTTATCCCGCAAGGGATATGGTATTTTATAAGGCAGCGACACAGGCAAATCCTATCGCAATAGGCAGGATGAAAGCAATAAGAGCACTTATAGAGCAAGAGAAAGTAACCATAATAACCGATGCAGGTGGGTGTATGGATTTTCTCTTGCCTTTTGAAGTGCTTAAAAAAAGTGTTATATCCCTTGCAGCAGGCGACGAGACGGATATGGAGGGGCTTATAAAAAACCTTGCGGATATCGGTTATGAACGATGTGCGGCGGTAGAGCTTCCGGGTCAGTTTTCGGTGCGGGGCGGCATAGTGGATATTTATGATTTCACCAGGGACGACCCATATCGTATTGAATTCTGGGGAGACGAGGTGGATTCCATACGCAGCTTCGAAAGCGTAAGTCAGCGTTCCATAGAAGAGCTTGATAGCATAGAAATATATCCGGCTACCGAAGAGCTTGGCGCGGAAAGAGATGATTTTTACGGAAAACTCAATTCGTCGTTCATTGACTATATGCCGGAGGACACCATCTTCTTCGTTGATGATCCCGTAAGAATAAAGGAAAGCGCCAAAGCCATATATGACGAGTTTATAAATGCCGTGGAGGGCAGACTCGAAGCGGGAACCATGCAGAAAAACGAAGTTGATCGTCTGATGGAGCCTGATAAAATTTTTGCGGGACTCAAAAAGAAGAGCTGCGTTGTTTTATCGTCTATAAACGGAACGGGCGATACTTCGTTTAAGTTTTCGGGCGGGATGGATCTGGCTGTCAGATCTGTTATGTCGTACAACAACCGGTTCGATATGCTGGTTAAGGATCTTAAAAGCTGGAAAAAAGCAAAGTACAGTGTTGTGCTGGTGTGTGCCTCAAGAACGAGAGGCAGGAGAATGGCGCAGGATCTTATAGATGAAGGAATGAATGCTTTTTTCAGCGAGACAGCCGATGTGGATCTTAAACCTGCGGAAATAATGGTGCTGTACGGAAACGCCGCAAAGGGCTTTGAATATCCTCTTGAAAAATTTGTACTCGTTACGGAATCCGATATATTCGGGCAAAAGAAAAACAAGAAAAAACACGAAAAGAAATACGACGGGAAGAGCATAGCCGGATTTTCCGAGCTTTCCATCGGTGATTATGTGGTGCACGAATTCCACGGTCTGGGAATATTCAGGGGAATTGAGAACATAAACCGCGACGGAACGTCGAAGGATTATATAAAGCTGGAGTATGCCGGCGGCGATGTACTTTACGTTCAGGCATCGCAGGTCAGCACGCTGCAAAAGTACGGAAGTTCGGAGAGCCATAACTCATTAAAACTTAATTCGCTCTCAAGTCCCGAGTGGAAAAAGACAAAGAGCAGGGTCAAAAGAGCCGTTAAGGATATTGCCGAAGAGCTTGTAAAACTGTATTCGGAGAGACAGAACGCCAAAGGATATGTTTACGGCGAGGATACGGTCTGGCAGAAAGAGTTTGAGGAGATGTTCCCGTTTGAGGAAACAAACGATCAGCTCACTGCCATAGAAGAAATAAAACATGATATGGAAACGCCGGGCATTATGGACAGGATAGTGTGCGGCGATGTAGGCTACGGAAAGACCGAGATAGCCATAAGAGCGGCGTTTAAGGCAGTGCAGGAGAGCAAACAGGTTGTTGTGCTCGTTCCCACCACCATCCTTGCCCAGCAGCACTATCTTACTTTTAAACAGCGAATGAAGGATTTCCCCGTAAAGATAGACATGCTCTGCCGTTTCAGAACGCAGGCGCAGCAAAAGAAGACCATCGCCGAGCTGAAAAAAGGTTATGTTGACATCGTCATAGGAACCCATAGAGTTCTTTCGAAAGATGTGGAATATAAGGATCTGGGCCTGCTCATAGTTGATGAGGAACAGCGCTTCGGCGTAACTCATAAAGAGAAGATCAAGCAGCTTAAGTCAAAGGTAGATGTACTTACGCTTACGGCAACGCCTATTCCGCGAACGCTGCACATGGGTCTTATCGGCATACGTGACATGAGTGTTCTGGAGGAGCCGCCGGCAAGCAGACAGCCTATCCAGACATATGTAATGCAATATGAACCGGAGATTGTAAGAGAGGCAATAAGCCGCGAGCTGGCACGAGGCGGGCAGGTATATTATGTATTTAACCGCGTGGTGGGAATACAGGAAATGGCTTACAGGATATCGCAGATGATACCCGAGGCGACTGTCGAATACGCACACGGTCAGATGAAGGAGCGGGAGCTTGAGGGCGTAATGTACCGCTTTATAAATAAAGAGATAGACGTGCTGGTGTCCACAACCATAATCGAGACGGGAATGGATATTTCCAACGTCAATACCATGATAATCCATGATGCCGACCGTTTCGGACTTTCTCAGCTTTATCAGCTGCGAGGCAGGATAGGCCGCGCCGACAGGACTGCGTATGCATTTCTTATGTATCGTAAGGACAAGCTTCTTAAAGAAGAGGCGGAGAAACGACTTTCATCTATAAGAGAATTTACCCAGCTGGGAAGCGGTATGAAGATAGCTATGCGCGACCTTGAGATACGCGGAGCGGGAAATCTTTTGGGAGCGCAGCAGAGCGGTCATATGGTTGATGTGGGATATGATCTTTACTGTAAGATGCTTTCCGAGGCCGTTAGGGAGGCAAAAGGAGATGAAAGGGATATATCATCCTTTGAGACGGTAATAGATATAGATACCAACGCGTACATATCGGAGAATTACATATCGAACGAAAGCCAGCGCCTTGAGATGTATAAAAAGATCGGTTTAATAGAAACCGAGAGTGATAAAGATGATATATTGGAGGAACTTATAGACAGATTCGGTTCGCCGGGAGTATCCGTGCAGAATCTTCTCAGAGTAGCGCTTTTAAAGGCGAGGGCACACAGGCTTTATCTCACAGAGGTTAAGCAGATTGCCAAAGAAATAAAGCTGACATTTTATGAAGAGGCAAGGATAAATACACAGGGGTTCCCGGAACTTCTGGAAAAATACGGCGGAAGGCTCACACTATACCCGAAAAAAACGCCGTATATGATATACGCCATGCCCATCATAAATAAACGCAAGCCCAACGCCCTGGAAGAGACGGAAAAACTTCTGGACGATTTTGAGGCACTGATCGGAACCGAGTCAAAGTGAATACTTAATGCATGAAATGAATGCTCTGAAAGAGACGCTCGCAGCGAAATGCGAAGGGTTTCCGGGGGAGCATTTTTGTTAAATATTGGTTTTTATTGTTTTAGGTAGATGCCCAATGACCGTCAAAATTTATTGACATCAAAAAAATTTTTTTATATTATTATCAATTGTAAAAAACGTATACACTTAGCTTATAAGGTGTCAATTTTCAATTATACAGATCTAACATTCAAACAATTTTAGAATCCCCTTAAGAGATACGAGACAGATAACGGACATTTTGTTCTGACGGAGCAATGAAACGTCAAAATCAGGAGAGACGAAAATGACAAGAGAAATGTACGAAACACTTCCGCTGAGCGAATTAAAAGAGCTTGCAAAGGCAAGAAAATTAAGGGGAGTATCGACCCTTAGAAAAAGCGAGCTGATAGATGCGATGCTGGCAGAGGACGAAAAGGAGCAGGCGGAAAGAGAAAAATCAGAAAAAGAACAGACGGAGAAGAAGAAAAAAGAAACGGAACCGGCAAAAAAAGACCAGTCCGGAAAGAAACAGCCGGAAAAGCGAAAGACCGAAAAAGAATATTCGGAAAAAGAAAGCAGAGAGCCGGCTAATGAGGATAAGAATCCTCGCAGGCGCACAAAAAAGAAGCCTGCAGAGGACGAGACGAAGACAGAGCAGCCGGAGAATAAAAAAGAGCACGAAAAAAACGAATCCGAGGGATCCGCGGAAAACGCGGCGCGTAACGATGAAAACGCCGTACGAAACAATGAAAACGGTGCACGTAGTAATGAAAACGTCGCGCGTAATAACGAAAACAGCGCACGTAATAATGAAAACAATGCCCGCAGCAGCGAAGGCGGCATGAAGGCGGATATCCAGGAGCTGGACAGCGGTCTTGTTGCAAGAGGAATATTAGAGGTAATGGCGGACGGCTACGGCTTTATACGTTCCGACAATTTCCTTCCAGGAGAAAATGACGTATATGTATCACCGTCGCAGATAAGACGTTTCAATCTGAAAACGGGTGATATTCTTTACGGAAATACAAGGGTGAAATCCCAGAACGAGAAGTTTTCCGCGTTGCTTTACGTAAAAAGCGTAAACGGCCTTAATCCCGACGTCAGCGCAAAAAGACTCAGCTTCGAGAATATGACTCCCATATTCCCCAATGAGAGAATACATCTGGAGCGACCGGGCGGAAGCCTTGCCATGAGGATAGTAGACCTCGTAAGCCCTGTGGGAAAGGGCCAGAGAGGCATGATCGTTTCGCCGCCAAAGGCAGGAAAAACGACACTGCTTAAGGATATGGCAAAGTCCATTTTAAAGAACAACCCGGAAATGCATATCATCATCCTTCTTATTGACGAACGTCCGGAGGAGGTTACGGATATGAAGGAGACCGTTAAGGGGGATAACGTTGAGGTTATATATTCCACCTTTGACGAAATGCCGGAGCACCACAAACGCGTGTCGGAAATGGTCATAGAAAGAGCAAAACGTCTTGTAGAGAACAAAAGAGATGTTGTAATATTCATTGACAGTATAACGAGACTTGCCAGAGCATATAACCAGGTGGTTCCGCCCAGCGGAAGAACACTTTCCGGAGGTCTCGATCCGGCAGCGCTTCACATGCCGAAAAGATTTTTCGGAGCGGCAAGAAACATGCGTGAGGGCGGAAGTCTTACGATTCTTGCAACGGCGCTTGTTGACACGGGAAGTAAGATGGACGACGTTGTCTACGAGGAGTTCAAGGGAACGGGAAATATGGAACTTGTACTTGACAGACGCCTTCAGGAAAGACGTGTATTCCCGGCAATAGATATCGCAAAATCAGGCACGAGGCGTGAGGATCTTCTTCTTACAAAGGAGGAGAGCGAAGCCGTCAACCGTATGCGCAGGGCGCTGAACGGTCAAAAGGCAGAGGAAGCGGCGGAAAACATCCTTTCCATGTTCTCACACAGCAGAGATAATGAAGAGGTTATCAGGATAATCCAGAAACAAAGATGGTAAAGAAAAGAGGCTTATAAGAAAATGGAACATATAATTTCAAAACTGCTGGTATACGGTGACATGCCGGCGGACAGCATACTTGTACGCATGGGAGATATATGTAAGGACGCCCGTGAACATAATACTTCGGCAGACGAGCTTGTTACCCGCTGCTATCATGAGGTAAAGCGCATACTCGAGATTTCCACCGACTACGGTTTCGACAGAAACCTGTGGCAGTGTTATCTTACATATCTTCTTATCACGGACGAAAATCCGTTTACCCTTACATCCGAAAAGATGGGGGCAAAAGACGGCAGTGTAAATAATTTCGTAAAGAGTGATTACAGGGAATTTATGAAGCTTTTCCACTATTCCTTCGACTGGCTTGAGGATGAGCTTAAGATAGACTGCTTCAGCGTCATCACGAATTATAAGGCCATAGGCAAGCCGGAACTTATGTACAATAAGAATGTCAGCGAAAAGGTAAATGAATTGAGCCTTGCCCTTTCCAATGCGAAGGATGAAAACGAATTTTTCGATATTATCACAGGCTTTTACAGGGACTATGGAGTCGGGATGTTCGGCCTTAACAAGGCGTTCAGAATATCCTCCGACAAGGATGACAAGCTCGTATTTCATGCCATAAATAACATGGACAAGGTCATGCTTGATGACCTTGTGGGCTATGAGATCCAGAAGAAAAAGCTTGTGGATAATACAAAGGCCTTCGTTGAGGGAAGAAAAGCCAACAACTGTCTGTTGTTCGGCGATTCCGGTACGGGAAAATCCACCAGCATAAAGGCGATAGTCAACGAATTTTATCCTCAGGGTCTGCGAATGATAGAGATATACAAGCATCAGTTCAAAGATCTCTCTGCGGTAATCGCTCACATAAAAAACAGAAATTACAAGTTCATCATATATATGGATGATCTCTCATTCGAGGAATTCGAGATAGAATATAAATTCCTCAAGGCAGTCATCGAGGGCGGCGTCGAGACAAAGCCGGACAACGTGCTGATATACGCCACATCTAACAGGCGTCATCTTATTAAGGAAACCTGGAACGATCGCGACGATATGGAGGTCGGATCAGGAATACATCGTTCGGATACAATAGAAGAGAAGCTTTCGCTTGTAAACCGTTTCGGTGTTACGATAAACTATTCGAAGCCGAATCAAAAGGAATATTTCGACATTGTAATAGCCCTCGCAAGACGAAACGGCATAGAGATGGACGATGCAGCCCTTAAGGCAGAGGCAAATAAATGGGAACTCAGCCATGGCGGAATATCCGGCAGAACGGCTCAGCAGTTTGTAACATATCTTATGGGAATGCAGGGGTAAGGAGACATTATGGAATGTCACAATCCAACGCTGCGCGTTGTAAGAATATTAGAGCTGGTCGATAAAAACCCCGATGGAATGAGCCTTTCGGAGATATCCACGATTCTGGAGCTGCCGAAGGGAACGATATCGCCCATTTTAAAGACACTGACTGCATGCAATTTTATAAAACAGGAGGGAAATTTATATACAACGGATTTCCGCCTGTTCGAACTGGGACTTCACTATTCAAGCGGAAATAATGCGTTGAATATTATAAGAAGGCATATATGCGAGCTTGTCAGCGAGGTCAACGAGATATGTCAGATGGGCGTTCTTCGGGAAAATGATGTTTACTATCTGTTGAGGGAAAACGCCGATACGGTCATTCAGATAAACAGTAATGTCGGTACAAGTCTCCCGGCATATATAACGGGGCTCGGAAAGGCTCTGCTTTCGGGATTAAGCGATGAAGAAATACGCAAGCTGTACGACGGTTATGAATTTATCAGGTATACGCCTAACACGATCACGGATGTTGATACTCTGATAGCAGAGGTCGATAAGGTACGCAATAGCGGATTTGCCTTTGAGAGCGAAGAGTCAACGCCGGATATATGCTGTATCGCCGTTCCTCTTGAGGAGGACGGGAAAGTACGGTGCGCAATGAGCGTAACTATACCGAAATTCCGGTTTTCTGATGAGCGGCTGGAAAACATCAAAAAAATGCTGGCCCGCAGGAAAAAGTTAATAGAAGAAAACTGTTTTATACAGAATATGCACATGGACTTCTGAGAAGAAGTCCTTTTTTATTGCAAATCGAGTAGGAGTCAGCCTGCTCGATTGTCGATATTTACCTTTGTTAAAAATGCAAGAAAACAGTGCAAAATCTTTGTTTTGTTTTTTTTACAAAATTTATCAAAATTGGGGGTTTTTAAATTGACTTAAAGGGAAAAAAGTGTTATTTTATCTTAAAGATTCATATTTACGAACTGTGTTCGGATATAGGAAAAGTGCTGACCGAAAAATTATTATACATAAGGTCGGTTGCATTTCGAAAGTTACAAGGAGAGATAAGATGAAGAACAATTATGTAGTTATGGACGGTAATACGGCTGCGGCTCATGTTGCGTATGCCTTTACCGAGGTTGCGGCAATCTATCCCATTACGCCTTCATCGCCCATGGCGGAGAAAGTAGACGAATGGTCTGCAAGAGGCAGAAAAAACCTGTTTGGTTCAACGGTAGACGTTATCCAGATGCAGTCTGAGGCCGGTGCGGCAGGAACATGCCACGGTTCATTACAGGCAGGCGCACTTACAACAACGTTTACATCATCACAGGGACTTATGCTTATGATCCCCGCAATGTATGCAATGGGCGGACAGTTCCTTCCAAACGTTATGCATATCGCATCACGTGTTGTTACATCAAACCATCATTCGATCTTTGGCGATCATACCGACTTTATGACATGCCGTATGACAGGCTATGCAATGCTGATGTCATCGTCTCCGCAGGAGGCAATGGATCTGGCAGCTGTTGCGCATCTTTCTGCCATCAAAGCAGGATATGCGTTCATGCATTGCTTCGACGGATTCCGTACATCACACGAAATGCAGCGTATAGAGGCTCTTGATTATGAAGAGCTCCGTCCGTTGGTAGATTATGATGCACTTCAGGAATTCAGACGTAAATCCCTTAATCCGGAGCATCCTACAAACAGAGGAAACAACGTAA
Organism: uncultured Lachnospiraceae bacterium; assembly: GCA_964388555.1. GTDB lineage: Bacteria > Bacillota > Clostridia > Lachnospirales > Lachnospiraceae > Alectryocaccobium. Next base: position 5,460 of record CAYMAY010000029.1, on the reverse strand, counting down.
ACCCGGATATCTATTTCCAGTGCAAAGAGGGCGCAAACGTAAAGAGCAACGCCGTTCCGGACATCGTACAGGGATACATGGACGAGATCAGCAAGATAACAGGACGTGATTACAAGCTCTTCAACTACTATGGCGCTGAGGATGCGGAAGAAGTTATCGTTGTTATGTGCTCTGCCAGCGAAGCTGTAAAAGAGACTATCGATTACCTTAACGCTGCAGGACGCAAGGTCGGACTTGTTCAGGTTCATCTTTATCGTCCGTTCTCTGTTAAGCATTTTGCAGATGCTATTCCGGCAACATGTAAGAAGATCGCTGTTCTTGATCGTTCAAAGGAAACAGGATCTGTTGGTGAGCCGCTTTATCTTGATGTTTGCACAGCACTTAATCAGGCTGGCCGCAGCGACATCACTATAGTAGGCGGACGTTACGGTCTTTCATCAAAGGATGCAACACCGGGACAGTTCATCGCTGTATACGACAATCTTCGTCAGGACAAACCGAAGAACAATTTCACCATCGGTATCGTAGACGATGTTACGAATACATCTCTTGATTATAAGGAAATTGAGCTTGATCATCCGGGCGAGATCTCATGTAAGCTTTGGGGAATCGGCGGCGACGGAACAGTCGGTGCAAATAAGAACGCCATCACCACCATCGGTCTTACGGCGAACAAGTATGCTCAGGCATATTTCTCATATGATTCGATGAAGTCCGGCGGACTTACACAGTCACACCTTCGTTTCGGTGATAATCCGATCCGTGCAACGTATCTCGTTTCAAGCGCTGATTTCGTAGCAGTACACGAGCCGACATATGTTCATAAATACGATACAACAAGTGATCTTAAGGACGGCGGAATCTATCTTCTCAACTGTTCGTGGAGCAAGGAGGAGCTTGAAAAAGAACTTCCTGCATCACTTAAGAGAGATCTTTATAATAAACATGCTCAGTTCTATATCATTGACGCCGCAAAGACAGCAGCTGAGATAGGCTTGGGCAAGAGGACAAACAACATACTTCAGGCAGCATTCTTCGCACTTACAAAGGTAATTCCGTTGGATGTGGCTGTTGAAGATATGAAGAAGAACAACTACAAGTCTTACTTCAAGAAAGCAGGACAGAAGGTAGTTGATATGAATGACGAGGCTGTTGAGCGCGGAATAAACGAAGCCGTTAAGATCGACATTCCCGAGTCATGGGCAACAGCAACTGATGAACCTGCTCCCGAAAGAGAAGTTACTCCTTTCGTTAGAGATATCGTTCTGCCGATGGATAAACAGCACGGAAATGAACTTCCTGTATCTGTATTCCAGAAGCATGGTGTTCTCGACGGAACATGGGAGAACGGCACCAGCGCATATGCGAAGAGAGGTGTTGCAACAGTTGTTCCGAAGTGGGATGGCACAAAGTGTGCACAGTGTAACCGTTGTATAATGGTTTGCCCCCACGCTGCAATAAGACCGATACTTCTTACGGAAGCTGAGAAGAACGAAGTTCCGGCAGAGTTCGCAACAGTTCCGGCAAAGGGTCTCGGAAAGGATGCACCTGCATATTCCTTCAGAATACAGGTTTCTCCGTACGACTGCCTCAGCTGCAACGTCTGTGTTAAGGCTTGTCCGGTAGAGGGTGCACTCACAATGACACCGTTTGAGGATATGAAGGCAGAACAGCCGCTCTTCGATAAGGTAGCCATGAACGAGAAATACCTCAAGAAAGATGTTATAAGCGATAAGAACGTTAAGTCCATAGAATTCGCAAAGCCATACTTCCAGTTCTCGGCTGCATGTGCAGGCTGCGCAGAGACAACATACCTCAAGCTTATCAGCCAGCTCTTCGGAGACAGAATGTATGTCGGCAATGCGGCAGGATGCTCGTCTGCATACAGCGGCGGCGCTCCGATCCTTCCGTACTGCAAGGATTGCAGAGGCTTCGGACCTGCATGGGAGCATTCACTTTTCGAGGATAATGCGGAGTTCGCATACGGATATTACCACGCTCAGGATTCTATAAGAAAAGAGCTTATGATAACTCTTGATTCTCTTGCTGATAAGGGAATTGCTGTTGACGCAATCAAGACTTACCAGAACGAGTGGGAAGATTCCAAGCGTACACGTGAAGTTACAGATGCCCTTGTTGCTGCTCTTGAGAAAGAAGAGAAGACACCTGAAGTTGAAAATGTACTTAAAAACAAGGAATTCCTTTCTAAGAAGTCCATATGGGCTATCGGTGGTGACGGATGGGCATATGATATAGGATTTGGTGGAATTGACCATGTTATGTCACAGAACAAAGACGTAAATCTTCTTGTTCTTGATACCGAGGTTTACTCCAATACAGGCGGACAGTCCTCAAAGGCAACACCCACCAGTGCAACGGCTAAGTTCGCTGCAGGCGGAAAGCAGATCGCTAAGAAGGATCTTGGTGCAATGCTTATGAGCTATGGTTACATTTATGTTGCTCAGGTAGCTATCGGAGCTGATCAGGCTCAGACCCTTAAGGCTATACGCGAAGCAGAGAGCTATCCGGGTCCGTCAATAATAATCGCATACTGCCCGTGCCTTGAGCAGCACATAAAGGCAGGAATGAGCTGCACTCAGACAGAGATGAAGAAGGCAGTTGAATGCGGATACTGGCAGCTTTATCGCTTCGATCCGAGACGTGCGGACGAGGGTAAGAACCCGTTCCAGCTTGACTCACCGGAGCCGAAGTTCGATGGAGTAATGGATTATCTCTTGGGAGAGAACCGTTACGCATCACTTAAGAACAACTTCCCGGAGCGTTCCGAGAAACTCTATGCTAAGGCAGTAGAGGATATAAAGAAACGCTACGAGAAATACAAAAAAATGGCTGAATAATAGCCAATAAGGAAGACATCCTCCAATAACTTTTGATAGATAAAATACCCCACAAACGAGACAGCTCGCGCGAAAGCGCGGGCTGTTTTGTTTGTGCAGCATTTGTTTGCACAAAAATGAAAAAACTTTATTTTGTGCAAGCTAATGCTGCACAAAACAGAAAAAATTATTGACATACATAAACGGTGGTATTAGAATTGTTAAAAAATTTAAGTTAAAAATATTTAACTAAAATACTTTAACAAAAATGAAAGTGAGAAGAACAATGACATTAGAAGAATTGAAGATAATAATCTGTGAAAATTTCGGAGTGAGTGCAGATGAGGTTACGCCGGAGGCAAGGATTCAGGAGGATCTGGGGTTGGATTCGCTGGATGCGGTTGAGCTTTCCATCATGCTGGAGGAAAAGCACGGCGTAAGTATCCCGGAGGACAAATTTGCCCAGTGTAAGCTGGTAGGCGATATTCTTAATTTCGCAAACGGTCAGTAAGATGGAAAAATATCTTGAATTAACAAAAAGTCTTATTTCTGAATTCGACAAGAGCTCAAGTGATTATTTTGAAATCCATATTTCGGACTACGCATTGACATTGAAGAAATCATCTTCGGGTAAAGATGCCTTGACATTGAATAAAACATCTTCACACCAGGACGCATTGATGCAAGATGATTCGCAGTTCTTACCTGAGGAAAAGGCTGCGGCTGTAGCACAGGCGGAGCCTGAATCAGATAAAAGAAGCGAAAATCTTCATGAGGTAAAATCCCCCATAGTGGGAGTGTATTACGAATCAAGACAGCCGGGGGCAGCGCCGTTTGTGAGCGTAGGTCAAAGGATAAAAGCGGGAGATGTGCTTTGCATCCTTGAGGCCATGAAGATGATGAATGAGATACGTTCGGACGTGGACGGTGTTGTAAAAGAGGTCAGATGTAAAAACGAGGAGCTTGTAGAATACAATCAGGTGCTTTTCGTTCTGGAGAAGGAATAAATGTTAAGAAAAGTTTTGATCGCCAACCGGGGCGAGATCGCTCTTAGCATTTTCAGAAATTGCAAGGAGCTGGGAGTGGAAACCGTTTCCGTATATTCGGATGTGGATAAGGATCAGCCCGTTGTGTATCTGACGGACAATGCCGTATGCGTAGGACCCGGAAGAAGTACGGATTCATATCTGAACGTATCAAATATTCTTACGGCGGCTCTTGAAACGGGCTGTGACGCGATCCACCCGGGATATGGTTTCTTATCCGAAAATGCGGATTTTGCCCGTAAGGTGGAATCCTGCGGGCTGAAGCTCATAGGTCCTTCATCAAAGGTGATAAAGCTTATGGGCGATAAGCTTTGCGCTAGAGCGCTAATGGAGGAAAACGGCGTTCCCGTCGTGCCCGGATGCAACGAAGCCATAAAAAGCAAAGAACAGCTTTTCAGAGTTGCGGAGCGGATCGGTTATCCGGTGCTCCTTAAGGCTTCCGCCGGCGGTGGCGGCAAGGGCATGAGAAGGATATATAAAAAAGATGAACTTCTGCAGGGATGGGAGATAACAAAAAAGGAAGCCGGCGCGTCCTTCGCCAATGATGAGATATACATGGAAAAGCTCATCGAAGATCCGCGGCATATAGAGGTGCAGATTCTGGCGGACAGCTTCGGAAATATTGTCTATCTTCCGGAAAGAGATTGCAGCATTCAGAGGAATAACCAAAAGCTTATAGAGGAATCGCCCAGCCGGGCGGATAAAGAGCTGCTAAAAAGAATGTACGAATCGGCAGTCAGGTGCGCTAGGGCTTCAGGATATGAAGGAACCGGAACGGTGGAATTTATCGTCGATAAAGATAATAACTACTATTTCATGGAAATGAATACAAGGATTCAGGTGGAATATCCAGTTACGGAGATGGTTACGGGCGTAAATCTTATAAAGGAGCAGATAAGGATTGCATCGGGTCTTCCTCTTTCTGTCAAACAGGAGGACATAAAAGCAGACGGGCATGCCATTGAGGTAAGGATAAATGCCCAGGATCCACTTGATAATTTCAGACCGGATTGCGGAGAGGTTACCTTTTTTCTTGCGCCCGGCGGCTTTGATACACGCTTCGAATCCTCGCTTTATCAGGGAGAGGTAATACTTCCGTTTTATGATTCCATGATCGGAAAGCTGATCGTAAAGGGAAAGACGAGAATGGACGCGATAAAGAAAATGAGGAGAGCTATCGAGGAAACGATCATCGACGGCATATCAACAAATCTTGGATTTCAGTATTCGATCTTCTACGACAAGGATTTTATTCAGGGAAACATAGACACCGGATATATTGCCGGGAAAGAGAAAAAACTGCTGGAAGAAATGAGAAAGCTTGAATCTGAAACGATGAACGAGCAGGCAGAGCCGAGTGCGGAAAGGGAATAAATGGGCAGTTTAAATAATCGCAAGGAGCTTCTGAATGCTTTAAGAAGTGTAAGATCCGGGACGGTTCGCAAAAAGGAAACAAGAAAAAAGCAAAGGACGGAGCTTCCGGATCTTTTTGTTAAATGCGAGTCGTGTAAAAAGGTGATCGATTATAATTTTTTCTCCAAAAATCTTAAGGTTTGCCCCAACTGCGGACATCACGG
>CAYMAY010000028.1:0-17666 GCA_964388555.1 uncultured Lachnospiraceae bacterium | reverse complement strand
CCCCGGCCTATACGTCACCACAACTTCTTTCACCAGCTCGCGTATATCTTCATTGTTCTTATACGCATTCTTCGAAAGTGTTCCCATCTGCTCCGTAAAGAGGTCCATATCGAAGGCAATGGGGCTGCCGATGTGGATAAGCTCGTTTTTTGTCCTCTTCATGCCCTCTTCCGCCATCAGCTTCTCTTCGAAAAGCTTCTCGCCGGGCCGAAGGCCGGTATATACCACCTTTATATCCACGTCCGGCTCATGACCGGAGAGGCGTATAAGGTTTCTTGCCAGTGTATCGATCTTCACGGGTTCGCCCATGTCGAATACGAAGATCTCACCGCCGCCGGCGTAAGAGCCCGCCTGAAGAACGAGGCTTACGGCCTCGGGAATTGTCATAAAGTAGCGGATTATATCCGGGTGTGTAACGGTTACGGGGCCGCCGGCTTCGATCTGCTTTTTAAACAGCGGAATAACCGAACCGTTGCTGCCCAGCACGTTTCCGAAACGGACGGCAACAAACTCCGTCTTCGATTCCCTAAGCTGTTGCGCAAGCTCCTCATCGCACTTTCTGTTATCCTTTGACGTATTTTCATAAAGCCGCACAATGCGCTCCGTGTTGCCCTCTTTTATGGAAGCGTCCAGAGTCTGGATGATCATCTCGCAAAGGCGCTTGCTGGCACCCATGATATTGGTGGGGTTTACCGCCTTGTCGGTGGATATCAGAACAAAGCGTTTGCAGCCCCCTGCCGCCGCCGCGATAGCCGTCTTAAGTGTTCCCAGAACATTGTTCTTGATGGCCTCGCAGGGCGCGTCCTCCATGAGAGGCACGTGCTTGTGAGCCGCCGCGTGATAAACGATCTCCGGCTTGTAAACCTCCATGATCTCCGCCATCTTCCGGCTGTCCCTTACGGAACAGATAATGGTCTCGAGATTCATATCCGGATATTTTTTCTTAAGCTCCTGCTGAATGTCGTAGGCGTTATTCTCGTACACGTCGCAGATGATGAGCTGCTTCGGCTTGTGGGCCGCGATCTGCCTGCAGAGCTCGGAGCCGATGGAACCGCCGCCCCCAGTTACCAGGATGGTCTTTCCCTGAATGGAGCGGAAGATCTCGTCCAGATTCACCTTGATGGTGTCACGTCCCAGAAGATCCTCGATCTGAACCTCCTTCATATCCGCCAGCGACGCTTCCCCCGTCATAAACTGATACATTCCGGGAAGCTTCTTCAGCTTGCAGCCGGTTTCGCTGCAGATGTTCAGGATCTCCTTTTCCGTCTTCAGATCCGCGCTGGGAATGGCGTAATATATCTTATCGATGTCGTACTTTTCGCAGTTTTTCCTGATATCGTCTCTTCCGCCAACGATCTTTACATTGTCTATGTATCTGTTCCACTTGTTGCTGTTATCATCGATTATGCAGCAGACTTCTTCGTTCAGCTCTCTGGATCGCTTGATATCCCTGAGTATCGCCTGTCCCGCAAGGCCTGCGCCGATAAGCATGACTTTTTCTATCTTTTCGTCCTGATGGCCTTTTTTTGAACGGACCAGAAGGACAAAACGATAGGAAAATCGTATACCCACTGTCAGAATAAACTGCAGCGTCACACCGAAAAGATAATAGGATACGGGCATGGGGTCAAATAAGAACCAGATAAGAAGAATGTGAATTGCCGTTGCGATGGCCGTGGCAACTATCATCCTGTACAGCTCTATGTAGCTTGCGAAACGCCAAATAGACCTGTATAGACGAAGTACCACGAACACACAGATACAGACAGCAGTATAGATAAGTATACTGCGCATATATACGTTGAAATACGCGCTCGGTATCGCCGAAATACGGCAGTCGAAACGTATCCAAAGCGCGATAAAGTACGAAAAAACAATGGCAGCGATATCATACATAACGAGAAGTGCCGTTATGTACTGCCAGTGCTTAAATAATCTTTTTTTGTTTCTGTTCACAGCTTAAGCATTCCTACCCTGTTTTTTCATATATACTGCAATGCCGGCTGCCGATACGGCCGCAGCGGCGCCAAATCCCAGCATGATCGGTGCTTCACCGGTATTCGGGGATTTTCTTTCAGAGTCCGCGCTGCCCGAATCCGAAGATTTCTCGTTAACAGGTGCTGCCGTCGGGCTGTTTGAACTGTAAGCCATTGCCGGAACCGAAAATCCCAGCATCATAGTCGTTATACCTGCGATAATTGCTAACTTTCTCATACACTCCTCCTACTCTTCTGCTTCCGTATAAAACAGGTCGATAACCATGTCCTGAAGCTCTGTGTTGTTTACATTGTATTCCTCATACTCATCCCCCGCCGTCATCTCGCCGGGAAGATAGAGTACGTTTTCAAGCTCGTAATCGTATGTTGTAAGATCATTGAGCTCGTTTGAATTAAGATCCGTAAGGATCGTGTTTCCTATAAAATCGTTCAGCCTGCCTGCAAGGGATTCCCCGTCCGAATTCTTCAGCGAGTTGATCATGTTCGTAACGTAGGTCGTCTGTCTGTCCATTCGATCCTGCACTGAGTTAAACTGGCTCGTGTCTCTGTACTGAACGTATTTTGTTGCCAGATCCCCTGCAAGGTGAACCGTGCTCCCTAATGTAAAGCTCGGGTCGATACAGGTGTAATCTTCATCCATGGCAACATCTACGCCGCCTAAGGCATCGTTTATATCGGCGATTCCCGGAAGGCTCATTGTCAGATACCCGTCTATGCTGATGCCGAAAAGCAGATCCTCTACCGTACCTCTCTGGGCGATACAGCTTCGCTTTCCCCCCGTGCAATAGGCGTACTGAAGGCAGATCGGGCCGTTTATCGTCTGGTTAACGGCTCCCAGCTCGTCATATATGTCAAGCTCTGTCATGGCATTTCGGTTTATCTGAAGTATCTTTGCCTCGTTTTCTTTTTCATTTAACACCAGAAGCATGAGACAATCCGCCTGACCGGCTTTTCCCGGCGTGAGATCCTCGTCTGCGAAATCGTCCTCTCTTTCATCTACACCCATAAAAAGATAGCTTTTGATGTCTGTATTCTCTTTATATTTTTTTCCGTTATAAGTGATAACGGATACCCCGTTCTGGGGGCCGTTCATATCATCGGCCTTCTCCTTTGCGGCTTCCGCGGTCTTTGCGTATTCTTTTCTGTCCTTTGAGACAAAAAATACCATCCCCACTACTGCCGCCGCGCAAATGATAAGCACGATAACGTTTATCAGTTTGTTTTTCATATTTCATTATTCCTTCTCAGTCAGGACTGCCCCTACCAGAAGGCGTTCATCTCCATAACATGTAGAAAGCACTATCATAGGCGTGTCAGTGCTTGTTTTTATATCCTCCGAGTGCCAGTAAGGTATGGAACGCACGTTTTCCAGTGACTCAAGGAACCCGGCATAGCCGTCTTTTGTATTGCAGTCGTACTTTGAAAGTATGCTTCTGTCGTCGTAGACCTGCACGAAAGCAATCTGATATGTATAATTATGCTCTTCCGTATAAATATTTATTATCGAATGGGCATCTCTGTACCCGTCATCCTCCCAGCAGTCAAGGGAACCGAACATGGTGTCGTTTTTCATGCGGTGGCCGTATATGACCGTCACATTATCCTCGAATGGCTCTTTATTCAGATCGGACTCCGTAAAGATTGCTCCGGGATATCCCTGTACATGATCCACGGTGTAATCGGCATAATAGTCGGGGTCATCCTCACCGCTCTGCAGGATAGGATAATCAATAACGGTATCGTCGATACGTATCCATCCGTATATATCGGAATTTTCCTGCTTCAGCGACGCGAAATCAATGGGACTGACAAAATCTTTCGACTCTTTAGACTCTGATGATGTTTCCCCATCCTCTTTTACCTCTTCTTCCGCCTCCGGCTCTTCCGAAGTCGATTCTTCCTCGCTTACGGCGGCGATTTCCTTAAGCCTTTCGTTTGCCTTCTCTGCCTCATTCAGGCTGTGGAGGTAGTAAACCATTCCCCCTATTGATACGACTAATATGACAATAAGAATAACAAGTATTACTTTCTTCTTCCCTCTCATTCAGTCTTCTTTCAATTTATTTCTTGCTTTTCCTGCGAACTCTGGCTGTTGACACCAGCGATCTTTCGTAAGGAACAACGCCCAGTACAACCTCTCCGAGGTATTTCTCCACATCGTCGGACTTGCGCAGCTTATCATTTGTAAGATACGGAATGCAAAGGATGATAAACATGATCACAATGCCGGCCAGAGCACCTTTTTCGCCCTGGTTGACGATTCCTCTGCCGTTGGGCTCCGACGCCACCTCTGCCGATTCTACTACAGTCGGGGAATCCGTCTGCGTAACCTCGCTCATTCGCTGAGCCGATCTTGTGGTAATTGCGTCGCAGAGCACCTTCGAAAGCTCCGCATCCGTGGTGGTGCATGATATCGTCAGTATACGGGTGTCGTCCGCGTGAGAAACGGTTAACGCGTTCAATATATCATCTCTTGTAAGAGTAATCCCCAGCTCCGACTCCACGTCCTTTATGGAATTGTCCAGAACGGGTTTGCTCTTTATCATGATGACAAAGTCATCCGAGAGCTGTGTTCCTATCTCCAGGTCCGCCAGATTCGTGATGGATGTTGTGGATGAAAGTACATAGAGCATCGATGATGATGTGTACGTATAATCGGTTTTTACGTATTTTAATCCGCCCATAAGCCCCGCTCCCAGGATCGCGGCCAGGATAAGCAGCGGCCAGAACTTAAACACATGCTTAAGAAGGTCCACCAGATCGATCTGATCGGCATAATCTGCAGGAGTGACTCTCTCCTGTGTTTCGGAAGATTTGTTTTCGCCTGTCATTTTTTAGCCTCCCCGTATCCGTAGTACTGATAGTATGATCTGTAATAGCTGTCTTTTTCTTCTCTCGCCTTGTTGAATACGACTCCGAGGAAGTTCTCGTTGGCTTTTTTAAGCTCCGTTATGTTTTTCTTGATCTCTTTTCTGCTGATCATGTTTGCGCCTACCACCATGATGCTCGCATCGGAAAGAGACGCCACAACAGCGGCGTCAACAATATAGCCTATCGGCGGCGTATCGATGATCACCATATCGAAGGCTTTTTTTACTTCATTTAAATAATTTTTGAAACGTTCTCTCTTAAAGAGCTGAATGGAATTTTCCGTAAGACGGCCGGAGGGCGTTATAAACAGCCCTTCGACATTTGTTTTATAAATAGAATCGATGATATCGAGCTTCTCGGTAATGCATTCCGTAAGCCCTTTTGTTTTTTCACTGTATCCAAGTCTTCTTGCCAGATACGAATTTCTTATATCCGCATCCACCAGAAGAACGTTTTTTCCGTGATCCTCCGCAAAGGCCAATGCAAGGCCGTAGGCTATTGTGGATTTACCTTCTTTACTTGCAGAACTCGTTATACATATGCTTTTTTGACCTTTACCCGAAAATTCGGTATTTATCTTTATTCTGCGCAGAACATCCATTACCGCTCCGGATACAGACTCCGCGTTCTTTATCTCAATAACATTCATATTTTCATAACTCTCCCCGATGCTATATTATACACTATACCCCCCCCCGAAAAAAAACATTTTTTATGTTTTTTCGAAGATTTTTCGGGGATTTTCAACAAAAATCGCCTTGGCGCAGTCGCTTCCGTATTTTTCCTCTATAATATCGGCGCACCGACCGATATTACTCCTTCTTGAATTCATGTTGTGGACGTCCGATGCCACGTAATCCACCAGCCCTCTTTTCAGAAGACCTTCGCAGAATTTTCTCGCCTTTGTGCCTTCCTGACCCATCACGCCGTCCGCGTCGATCTGGATACCGGCGCCAAGATTTCGAAGTTCCTCCACAACCTTATATTTTTTGTATATCTTCTGATAATATTCTATGTGGGCGATCATGGGAATATAACCAAGCTCCATGATCTCTCTCGTTTTTCTTATTATATATTCCGCGTCGTGATCAAAAGAGAACTCCAGAAGGATCGTATCGCTTTTGCCCAGTGTGACAAACCTTCTTTTCTCCAGCTCCTCCGCCATGTCGTCCCTTGTGTGAAACTCGCAGCCCAGCCTTATATCCATCTCCGGAAAGCGCTCTGCCGTCTCCATGAGCAACATTTTGTACTGCACGTAAATGGCCGACTCTTCCGTTTCGAAAGCATTTTTTTTGCAATGAGGCGTCAGCATTATTCCCGTCACGCCCTGGTTCAGTTCATCCTCTATGATCTCCAGGGATTCCTGCATCGAAACCGCCCCGTCATCCACCCTCGGAAGGATATGGGTGTGTATATCGTATATATTTCTCATAGTTTTTCCAGCTTGGGCAGCAGAACATTTCCGTAGGCGCTTGTGTACCACGTGGGACTTCCCGTAACCTCGATCTTAAAGGCTCTCGTAACATGATCTACCACAAGCCTCTGCCCGATCTCATCTGTCTTGTAGAGCCCGATGCTCACATAAAAAATTCCCTTTGATATTATAGACAAATCCATAGAAAAGGTAAAGCTCGGATACTCATTCTTTGTGTCCGTAAGATCAAATTCATCCGACCAAGATGTGCCCAGCCCCGCATCCGTATCGGTCCTAAGTGTGATCCTGAAGGCCAGATTATCCGCGGGCTTTTTCACGTGCAGTTTTACCTCGAATTCCAGCTTTTCCCCCGGCTCGTAAACAGCGTTTATCCTGCCCGGAAGCTTTATACTCTCCATGCTTATATCCGCGTGGTCTTTTGACGCGGTATGGGAAGCCTTCGTAAGGTCTATATCCACCTGATTTTCCCCTACCGAACGATCCATGTAAAGGGCGACGGCATGCTCCACATCGCCGTCGTAGATTATCCTGCCGTGCTCCAGCACGATGCATCTTTTGCACAGCCGTCTTATGGTGTTCATGTTGTGGCTTACATAAAGGACCGTCCGCCCCTCAAGATCCGCCGCCTTGCGCATTCTGTCCAGGCATTTGTGCTGAAACGCCATATCTCCCACCGCAAGGACTTCGTCCATGATCATTATCTCGCTTTTTAAATGGGCCGCCACCGAAAACGCCAGCTTGACGAACATTCCCGAAGAATAACGTTTTACCGGTGTGTCGATAAATTCGCCCACCTCCGAAAATTCGATTATCTTATCTATCTGGCTGTCGATCTCCGCCTTTGTCATGCCCAGGATAGCGCCGTTCATGTAGACATTTTCGCGCCCCGTCATCTCACCGTGGAATCCCGTTCCCACCTCCAGCATGGAGGTTATCCGGCCGTATATGTCTATTTCGCCCTCCGTGGGCGCCGTGATCCTTGATAAAAGCTTTAAGAGTGTTGATTTTCCCGCGCCGTTGGCGCCTATTATGCCGACAGTCTCCCCCTGCCATATGGTCAGGTCTATGCCGTCCAGCGCCATAAATTTCTTCCCGATAAGCTCCGCATTGGTGCCGATCCTTAAGTTCGGATCCTCCCTGCCACGCTTTTTGGCCCACCAGGACTGTATTTCGCCCTGAAGCGTTCTTCCGCCTATGGCACCGAGGCGATATTGTTTTTTTACACCGGATATAACGATAGCCGGCTTTTTATTTTCTTCTGTCATGCCGTCTCCTTATACCGTGTCTATAAATGTGCGCTCTACCTTGTTGAATACCAGCACCGCAAGCAGACCCACCGCAGCCGTAAATATTATGGATATCACCATGCTGCCCGGGATGATGGTTCCCTTTCCCAGCACCGCGTATCTGAAAAGCTCAACGGGAGCCGATACGGGATTTATCTCTATGAGCCTTCTAAGCCATCCATCCGGAAGCTGGGACAGGGGATAGACCACCGGCGTTCCGTACATCCAAAGCGAAAGGCCGAAGGAAACCAGCACCGAAAGATCCCTGTATTTCGTGGTTATGCTGGATATAAGTATTCCGCACTCCATGCCCAGAAGACCTATCCAGATAAGTATTACCGGCAGTAAAAGCCAGCAGATCCAGTTCGGGGTCACAGCGCCTTTAACGCAATAGTAGATCAGGATCACAAATACAAGGCTCATGGATATGCCGAAGCGCGCCATGGCCGTCAGCATGTTGGATATGGGAACAGTCAGCCTCGGGAAATATATTTTTCCGAACAGGCCCGCGTTTCCCGTAAATGTGCTTGCGTTATTGCTTAAACAGGTCGAAAAAAGACCCCAGACGGCCGTTCCCGAAAGATAAAATAATATCTGGGGGATCCCGTCTGTGGAAAGCCTGGCGATATTTCCGAATAAGATTGTATAAACTATCGATGTCAGAAAGGGATTTATAAAGAGCCACAAGGGGCCGAGAATTGTCTGTTTATAGGCGACTTTAAAGGACCGCTTCGTAAAAAGCAGGATAAGCTCACGGTATCGCCAAACCTCTTTTAGGTTCAGATCAAACCACTTATGCTCCCCACTGATGTGGGTATGTATAAGATAATCATCATTTTTCATGCTTTAATCGCCTTTTCACATATCTTAAGCAGCGTTTCGCAAAATTGCGCGCTCGAAGAAAGAAGAACCGCACCGGATAAGCATCGCACCAGATATGGGCATATACGCGATACGCCGCACTGTCCGCCCCGATCCTTTTTCCGTCTCTGATAACCTCAGTGAGCTTCCCCAGGATCTGTTCGCCCCGGACCTGTTCTCCCGACACGCAGTTATCTCCTACGATCCAGAAGCTTTCGTCTCTGTTCACCTTGAGAACTCTGTGGAGGACATAGTTTGTTTTTTCGGGGCTCTTTCTCGTAAAAAGCACCGCATCCAGCCTTTTTACATCCGCTGCGGCGCATTTTTCTATGATCATTATATCTTTGTTTTCACGAAGAAGAGGCATCATTGAGACGCCTTTATTTGTATAGACAAGTTTTCCGCTTCTCTCTAATTCTTCTTCGAATGTCATTAAACCCGCTGCCTTTCCACAAGCTCCGCAAAGAAACCTTTCTTCTCTATAAGCTCGTCATAAGTGCCGTCCTCTATGATACGACCTTCATCGATCACCAGGATACGATTGCAGTGTTTTATGGTGGACAGCCTGTGAGCAATAACAACCCTTGTGCATTTGAGGGTTTCCAGGGAATCGGACACCTGCTTCTGTGTTATGTTGTCCAGGGCAGAGGTTGCCTCGTCCAGAAACAGTATCTTAGGCCTCGGCGCAACGGCTCTTGCTATCATGAGCCTTTGCTTCTGGCCCCCCGAGATTCCTCCCGCCGCACCGGAGATCTGGGTATGCATACCCATGGGCATTTTTCTTATATCCTCGGCAATACCCGACATTTCCGCGGCCTTCCAGGCCTCATCCATCGAAAGCATGGGATCCGCGATGATGATATTCTCGAATATACTTCCCTGAAAGAGCTTTCCGTCCTGCATAACGGTTCCTATCTGCTTTCTGACGGAATGCATATCCAGACTGCAGGTATCTTTTCTGTCGTAATAAATGCTTCCCATGGTAGGCTTCTCAAAGCCCAGCAGAAGTCTTAAAAGCGTGGATTTTCCGCAGCCCGTCTTTCCGACGATGGCAACGTACTGACCCGCCGGGATGTGAATCGATATGTCCTTTAATACCATGGGGCTTTCCTTGCTGTATTTAAAGGACACATGAGAGATATCTATGGCGCCGGAGAGCTCCGTAACCGTCTCAAGGCCTTCGGCATTTTCCGGCTCTGCCTCAAGAAGAGGACGAACCAGCTCTAATCCCGGTTTTATCGTGGCTATTGTGGTCGCCACGGATGCCAGCGCCGTAAACGCGCCGGATATATAGGCATAAGCCGAGTTGAAGGCGTAGTAATCCGCCACCGATACGTTATTCTTTACCGCAGTGTAATAAATAAATATGGTGCCCGCCAGCGATATGGCCGTCGTTATGACGCTGTTTAATTTTACCTGGGACGGCGGACTGTAAGTAAGCTCCGCTTCCTTGGCGTAGCATTCCGCCCACTTTGAGAAGGCCCTCTTTTCCGCTCCCGCCAGTCGTATTTTCTGAATGCCGGATATAAAGGCAAATACGATACCTTTTTCTTCCGCCGCCAGCTTCATCTGCTCTTTACTGATAAAGCTCTGAGCCGAAGCCGCGAATATGCTCACAACAAGCGTAAGAACCGTTACTATGATAGATGGTATCACCAGGGACTGGGCGAAGGCGAAAACCTGCACCAGATAAATAAGTGAAAATGCTCCTGTAAGCCCCGTGGAGATAACGGCGTTCACCACGGTATTGCATATGTTTGACATATACGAAAGATACTCTGTCAGCTCACCTGTCGAATAATTCTGAAAGAAATCCGCCGGCAGGGAAAGCACCCTCATCATGGTGGCTGTCGTTACGTTATTGTTGAGCTTAACGCCGATCCTGCTCTGCAAAAGGTTCTTAACCGCCGAAAATACCACGTTGCTGATGGTGGCGCATACCATAAATATGAGAACCGCCGCCAGCAGCCTGTAGTTGCCGTACTGCACAACCTTGCCTGTCAGGAGGTTGTTGAACTTCGGAACCACGAGACCTATAAGTGTAACGATGAGGGACGCAATGGCGAAGCTCAGTATATCCCACGTCGTAAGGCAGTTCTTCATGTATTTCCAGATGTCGATGGCCTTAAGCTTGCGCATGGGAAGGGCACGATAAAAGCAATACGCCTCATCACCCAGCTTTTTCGCCTCTTTTTTATTTATCCGTATTTTTCTTCCCGTATGGGGATCTATGTATACAAAGCCGCCGAATTCGTTGGGAAGAACCGTTACAACCGCGCCGTCTTCCTTCATGGTGCAGATCATAACACCCATGGCATCCTTGTACCAGCCCTCTTCGAGGCGGATCTCCCTGTAAAAGATTCCCGAGGATGACAAAAGATAATCCAGCTTTTCCTCCAGGCTTTCCAGCTTTGCGGGAACTTTTCGCTCCTTTACGCTGAAATAGCGCAGCAGCTGGGAAATGGCGTCCTGCACATCTCTTCCGGTGCCGAAAAAGCCGTCGCCTATCTTATGCTGGACTACCGCCTTCGAGATATTCTGAAACGCGTCGGCAAGGAGCTCATCTTCATGTATTTTTCTTTGTTCTATCTGATCGTCAAACCAACCCACGAAGCAACCTCCTACTCATTTGTTACAAGCTTCGAATATTCGCCGCCGAGAGCCATAAGCTGCTCATGATTGCCCCGCTCCACAACCTTGCCGTTGTCCAGAACCACGATTTCGTCGCAGTCCCTTATGGTTGAAAGCCTGTGAGCCACCACAATGCACGTAATGCCTCTGTCCGCGATGGCCTGCACAACATCATGCTCCGTCTTTGCGTCGAGAGCCGAAGTGGCCTCATCAAGTATGCATATGGTAGGATCCTGGGTAAGGGCTCTGGCGATCTCCAGCCTCTGCCTCTGACCGCCGGACATATTACGGCCGCCCTCAAGGATCTTCTTCTGGAATCCGCCGTCCTTCATGATATCGTCGTATATCCCGGCGTCTCTTGCCGCAAGGATCACTTCGAAATCCTCTATGGTGGAATCCCACATCCTTATATTTTCGGAGACGGTATCGTCAAAGAGGATGATATCCTGATCCACTACGGCCAGCGAACCTACGAATACATCCCTGTCTATGTCGTCTATGGGTTTTCCGTCGAATTCTATCGTTCCGGACCACTGCTTATGAAGCCCCGAAAGCAGCTTTGTAAGTGTGGATTTCCCGCAGCCGGATCTGCCTACAAAAGCTACCTTCTGGCCGGGTTTAATCTCCATGGAGAAATTCTGTATCAAGGGCTCCGCCAGACTTGAATAGCCGAATGTTACGTCGGTCATCTTTATATGACCGGAAAGCTTTTCGAGGGTGTCTGCCTTCTTCTCTCCGTCAAACCAGTGATCGTTTTTATAGCTCATTACATCGTCCACTCTCTCCATCTGAGTGATCATTTCCTGCAATGACTGCCCCGCGGAGATAAGTGACGTGGCCGGCGTTGTAAAGGAGCTTAAGAATCCCTGGAACGCCATGATCATACCGAGAGTGAAACTGCCGTCAAGAACCAGCATTATTCCGAAGCCCAGCACCGCGATATTTGCCAGTGATGTGCAGATCGTGGGAACCATTCCCAGCCACTGATTGAGCCTTGTATATTTAACCTCCTGCGCGTTGACGCTGGCCTGATAACCGGCCACGCGCTTGAAATATCCCTTTTCGGCACCGCTGGCCTTAATGGTCTCGATCATGCTGATGCCGGCCAGCATGGCTGATGTCAGCTTGCTCTGATCCCTCATCTGCACGCGCTGGATATTTATCCTCTTTCCCGTTATAAACGCGGATACAAACATATTTACGAAGATGGCGCTTACGCCTATCAGCGTAAGGAATACGTTGTACCGGAGCATGACAACAAGATAAAAGATCATCATGGCCGTGTTTATGGCCAGAGGACCGAATGTATTTACAAGCGTGCCCGCAATGGTCGCGTTTGACGCCTGCCTGTCAGATAAATCGCCGGGAAGCCTCTGCTCGAAAAACTGCATGGGAAGCCTTAATATCTTCCAGAGGTACGACGAGCTTCCGACGGCCGCCATCTTGCCCTGGATCTTAAGGCTGTAGATCGTATTTATCCATGTCATGAGAATGATCACACCCGAGAAGACGCTGAGTGCGATAAGGAAAGGTAAAAGCCAGTTGATGTTTGTTCCCGTCAGAAGCCGGTCGATGAAAATCCTGCTGAAAACTGGCTGAATGACGCCGAGAAGCGCGATGATAGTTGTCGTAAGCACAACAAAAGCCACCGCTGTTCCGGTGCCCACCATTCTTTCTTTGATATATGTCCATACGGACTTTTTTTCGCCGGAGGGCTCGAAGCCTTCCCCCGGCTCAAATGTCAGACAGACTCCGGTAAATTCCCTGTCGAATTCTTCCCAGGGAACTACCACCCTGCCTCTTGCCGGGTCGTTTAATACGGCTTTTTTATTCTTAAAGCCATCCAGTACCACAAAGTGATTAAAGCCCCAGTGTATAATACAGGGGAACGGGCCTTCCTCCAGGAGGGATTCCGGCTCCATTTTGTAGGCCTTAACATCCATTCCATAGCTTTTAGCCGCCTGTACTATATTTCTGGCGCTTGATCCGTCTCTCGAAACACCGCAGTCCACCCGCGCCTGTTCCAAGGTTA
The DNA here is from genome assembly GCA_964388555.1 of uncultured Lachnospiraceae bacterium. GTDB lineage: Bacteria > Bacillota > Clostridia > Lachnospirales > Lachnospiraceae > Alectryocaccobium. Next base: position 4,553 of record CAYMAY010000028.1, on the reverse strand, counting down.
TCCACTTTTCATAATAGCCCATGATCATGGCAAGACAGGCCGCGCCGCACTCCAGCATTTCAAGCTGCATGATAACGGGAACATTTGCCACGCCCTTTACAATGGGCTGCTTTATTTTTTTTATGCCCATATTTGACCTTAAATCCTAATTCAGCAACAACGAAACCGGTGAAATTGTCTCTGTGACGATCTTCGCACTGTATATGCCGTCGTCAAGGCTTTCTTTAATGGGGATTTCGTATACGATGTCTCCCACGTTCAGATTTCCCGCCTTGCGGACATATATATTTGTACTGTCTGTTACGGATATCGGCTCCAGCGCATCCGGTTCCAGCGTAAGTGTCTGATCGCCGATGCTGGCGGTACGTGACGTAACCACCGCTTCTATCGCGCTTTCGGGTATATACGCCGCCACTTCTCCGTTATCCGCCACAACAGCAACCGACATGCTGGTTTCCAGCGTTGCCGTAGCGCCCCATACGCAGGCGCCTACCAGAAAAATTATAACGCCCAGAAGTATAGCCCAGACTCCCGGCGTCGTTACGTGCAGATAATGATCCAGCTTTTCCGGCGAATTAATATATTCTTCACTTTTTTTCCGAAACAAAGAACGTTGTTTTTCTTCAGCCATTTATAATTCCTTTATGTTCAGATCTCGCCCAGCAGATTCTTCAACTCCTGCAAAGCTTTTTTATGCAGTATCTTTACATTCGCGTAGGACATGCCCATCCGCCCGGCCACATCTTTTAATGTGAGGTTTTCGTAATAATGAAGTATAACAATATCGCGAAGCCTCTGAGGGATTGACCCGAGAGCCTCCGCCAGCTCGTTTAATTCATCGTTTTCTATTAACGCAGAATCAAGCGGTACACTGTCCACTAATGCTTCGGGCAGCGCGCCACTTTCTCCGTTTTCCTCCGGTATCTCCGAATGTACCTTTCTTGTTCGGTAGTAATCCAGAACCGTGTTATTTGCTATTGTATAAACCCATGTGGAAACTGCTGCTTTTCCCGGGTCGAATCTGTCTATATTGCCGGCTATCTTCAGAAACACATCAGAAACGATGTCCTCTGCCAAATGTTCGTTACCGACCTTCTTCATTACAAAGCAACTTACTTTTTTATAATAGTCGTTGTAAATCGCTTCGACGCTTACCGCGCCCATTATTTGTTATCTCCGTTATAAATGCTGTTAAGGTCGTTCCCCTTCTGCATGTAGGGGTTGCCTGCTGCGTTAAGCTCGAGCTCGTCTAACGTAAGCTCCTCGCGTTTGCCGCCGTAACGGTTCAATGTGTCATCGATAAGGGACTGAAGCTTGCTGTTTTGTGTGAAATGCTGAAGATCAAATAACTGCTGTAATCTATTCATAGGCATTACCCTCTTTACCGACAAGACTGGCGTCATTAGTTGTACAATGCGCCAGTCCTGATTTGAGGCTGATTTTATAAGAAATACAGCTTATCACTGTCGTAATCCAAAATTACAGCTGTGATCCAACGATTCCCTCACTCTGAAGAACCTGCAGAATATAGTCTTCCTGATTGATATACTCCGCATGTAAAATGCAGCTTCTCTTGTAGGCAGCAATTACATCGCCATTTGTGATCGGGTATTTCGTAACGGTGCCATCACTATGTGTGTAAGTCATGATCATGTTTCCACCGCTGAACTTCATCATTCCGCCCTGCACATCGTCAAGTTCATTTTCATTTAAGATAACTTTTTCGCTCATAACATAATCTCCTATACATCTTGCATTTTTAACTTAGTTTAAAACATCCTTAGTGCATCCCGTGTCTGCTATATCACTGTTACACAACACATTTCCATCGCCATTACAGTGTATTTCGCACGAACCGCTCGTTACTATGATATCTTCTGCATCAAAATAGATGATCTTCATCTCCGGCTTTGTAAATTTCATAATGTCTAAACCTCCCTTTACGTTTTTTCGACATTTCATCTTTGATATATATTTATACGAATGAGCACTCCCAAATGGCTAATATTAATTTAATTTTCTTTCTCATTTTTTCGTGCACATTTAAGCATATCCTTTTTTGCCTGCTTCAATTTCCAATTTTGTTCAGCCGTTCTGCATGACCGAATTTCCTTACATTTCGCTACCGCCAGGCAGCTTGGATACAAAGGACATTCTCCACACTTTTCAAGCTCGGTATATACCTTCCACCCGTCAAGCTTCGCTTTATTTCGCTCTTCTGAGAAAATACTTCCGAATTCATCATTTACTGTATAGTGCTCGCACTTTGAAAGCCCACCATCCGGCTGGATTATCACGGAACCGTTTCCGTCTGCCATGCAGTGATGAGTCTGAAGCATCGGCAATCCTTTACCTGCAGTAAACTTGCCCTTTTCTTCGATGTACTCGTTCAGCTCTATGACCTTCTTTGTAAGATGATCTTTTTCATCCCCAGTATAGGCCCTCGGATCGGTGCCTTCATTTTCGAAAAGCTCGTGCACATACATGGACACGTTTTCGTACTCCTTAAAGTACCCGCTAAGCTCCTCGATCAGCGCCCTGGTATCATCCTCATTATGGAACCCTAGGTTTATCCTTATGGAAACCCTGATCCCCGCCTTCGAAAGCAGGCGGATATTGTTCAAGACCCTTTTGTACGGGCTGCCCTGGGGATTCACATAATCCTTTACACTATTATATACGAACTCGGTACCGTCAATGGTTATCTGAACACTGTTTAATTTCCAGATTTCTACGGCTTTTTTTATGAGATCCTCGTTAAAAAGCGCTCCGTTGCTGATCATGCTGGAAGAAAACTCGATTTTTCTTTCGGTAAGCTCCTTTGAAATAAGAGAAATTATCTTTTCTCCCACCAGTGGCTCCCCGCCAAACCAGCCAATGGAGATCTTTTTGCCCCCGCTGTGTTCTATCATGTAGTCCACGGCTCTATGGGCTGTCTCCTCCGTCATATGAATGTGCTCGTAATTACATTCGTAGCAGTAAAAGCAGCGCGCATTGCAATACGTAGTCGGCAGGATGGTATATCCTGTGATCGCGGTTTTTCCTTCCATCACGCGAAGGATCTTGCGAAGCTGGTTTACCGTTTTTTTCTCATCGTAATCCACAGGAACCAGGAAATGCTTTTCTATCAGCTCCCGATATTTCTCATCTGCCTTTACAGGTAATGATTTTATCAGCTCGGCTTCGATTTTATCAAGCTTTATAAGCTCTCCCGTTATCACATTGTGCAAAAGCACATGATCATTATCTTCTGCCTTTATCGTATATTTCAGCAGTCGGTATTCGCAATCTTTTATCTGCTGCCTGCCCCACGCCTTTTCGATGCGGGATCTCGCCTTATTTATTATCTCCATTTACTCTAAAAGATCTGCCTTTTCAAGCTCTAAGATATATTCGTGTACGCTCTTTTTAAGATTTTCTTCCGTATCATCGTACTTTTCCAGAAGCTTTGCTGCGATTTCATCCTCCGTAGTATCTTCCTTTAAGAGCTCAATGATCTCCGCAGCGCTTTTGTTGAGCTTTAATATCCCGTGCAGCTTATCGGCATTGTCCCCCACCGGAACAGCCATCTGCTGATCCTCGATCTCCATCAATTCGAATGTATATTTTAGCTTCAATGTTTCATCTCCAATACTGCTGATGACGGCAAGTAAGCCGATAACCTCTTTACCGTACAGATACCTTCATTAAACCATAACCGAACGCGTATTTCAACCAAATAAGGCAAAAATCCGGCAACACGCCGGATTTTTTTCTCCTATTTCATCATCCGTAAGATCATTGATAGAATTGATGAGCGCATTACGAATCAAATTTAATTTGATGCGAATACCGGAATTGAATTATTTTTGATTTTCAATTGCGATTTATCAGATTTTATACTATCATGTTCATATGAAAGGCGGTGGCATCATAATAGACACAGAGCAGAAGAAAATTGATATAAAATCAAAAAGTGGTCAAAGTGGTCTTAAAGGAATTAAAAAGATGTTAAGTTTTTGTGAATTTCGGTTTTTTTATTGTATTTTTACGGTTATGGGATTATCATGAAAGTGCACCACGATGGTGGTGCACAAAATTATGAAAGTATACCCATAGCAGTAATCCTCCCAACATACGGGAAGCGACGAGCCTATGGGTATTTTTTTATTTGAAGGAGATAATATATGATACAGACTGCAATATTAGTTGACGGGGCTTTTTATAGAAAACGGGCTTTTCATCTCTTCGGTGATAAATCCCCGACTGAACGGGCAAAAGAACTTTCTTCATACTGTCACCGTCACATAAAAGAAGAAAAAGAAGGCGCACAACTTTACAGAGTTTTTTACTATGACTGTCCGCCGATTACGAAAAAAATAAACCATCCGCTTACGAAGAAATTGATTGATCTTTCTAAAACGCCCGATTATGAATGGGCGCACGAATTTTTCAAAGAATTAAAGCATCAGCGAAAGTTTGCATTGCGACTCGGGCGATTAGCGGAAGAACAGGCTGAGTTTGTAATAAAACCCGCTTCATTCAAAAAGATTCTTAACGGTACCAGGACATTG
>CAYMAY010000027.1:0-18514 GCA_964388555.1 uncultured Lachnospiraceae bacterium | reverse complement strand
GTATTCCGCACATTTTTCTGCGAAAAAATGGCTACATACTCATGTCTTTCGGGTTTCAAGTTCAAAAGTTCTCACGCAAGCAAGCTTGCTTCGGTCTTTTGACTTTGAAACCTTGGTATCACATCTTGTGACAGCAAAGTCCTTCTACATCATGTTCTGCTTCCATGATGATCTCGCTTACTGTGGGATGAGCGTGGATAACATCCGCTACATCCTCTATCGTCATGCCTTTTGTGATGGCAAGTGTTACTTCGCCGATCATCTCCGTTGCGCAGGCTGATACGATATGGCAGCCAAGGATCTTTCCTGTTTTTTCGTCGGCAACGATCTTCGCGAAACCATCGGGGCTGTTTATTGCAAGGCTTCTTCCGTTTCCGGATACACCGAATTTACCGGTTTTTACTTTGTATCCTGCTTCGATAGCCTTTTCCTCGCTTAAGCCGACACAGGCGATCTCAGGGCTGGAATAGATGCAGCTCGGTACTGCATTGTATGCCATCTTCTTGTGTTCTCCTGCGATATTATGTGCAACGGCAATTCCCTGTGCAGTTGCCACGTGGGCAAGCTGAATCTTTCCGGAAATATCTCCGATGGCATAAATGCTCGAAACACTCGTATGCATCTCGTCATCAACCTCGACAAATCCTCTCATATTTGTAACTACACCAGCTGTTTCAAGACCCATATCTCTTGTCTGCGGCTTTCTGCCTGCCGCGATGATCACGATATCGCCTTCTGCCGTCATCTCTGCGCCGTCTTTTTCGAATACGCAGGACATTCCCTCTTTTATCTCTTTAAGCTTTGCGTCTGTGTAGATCTCAACGCCCTTGCCCTTAAGAAGCTCTGTCATCGTATCCCTTACTTCTTTATCCATTCCGAAAAGGATAGACGGAACCATCTCTACGATAGTTACCTTGGAGCCAAGTCCGTTGAACAGCGTTGCGAACTCAATACCGATAACACCGCCGCCTACGATAACAACAGACTTCGGGCACTCGGTGAGCTCCATAACACCGTCCGAATTGAGTACGCCCGGAAGATCAGCACCCGGCACCGGGATTGATGCCGGTGCGGAACCCATTGCAAGAACGATATTATCCGCTTCTATCTTATCATCGCCTATTGCGATGGTGTGTGAATCAAGAAGCTTAGCCTCTCCGCGGATTATCTCCACGCCATGACCCTTAAGAAGGTTTTCAACGCCGCTTCGAAGCTGCTTTACAACCTTGTCTTTTCTCTTTGCTATCTTAGCATAATCAAAGCTGTACTCGCCCACTTTTATTCCGAGCTTCTTCATTCCGGCAAGCTCACTGTACATATCCTCGCTGTGAAGAAGTGTCTTTGTCGGGATACAACCTCTGTTCAGGCATGTTCCGCCGAAATCCCTCTTCTCAATAATAGCTGTCTTCTTTCCTAAAATCCCGAGACGGATCGCACATACATATCCTCCCGGACCGCCGCCGATTACAACTGCATCATATCTTTCCATGATCACACTCTCCTTTTAATTTTTAATATCGAAAAATCCCGCATTACGCGCAGCTTCGATAATTTCTTTAACTTTTACTCTAATCGGACCGTCGCGCTCGATAACACACGTGATCTCGTCTCCTTTATCAAAGAAGATTTCTCTCTCACCGTCCATTGCCAGCGTTCCCTGGTACGTCATTTTCTTTGTAAATTTTTCTCCGAACTGCAGCGTCCGTTCATTGCAGATATGAATTTTCTGCACGATTCCCGCTCCTACCGGTGAAAATTTGTTCGGCTCCTCATCCGTAAAATCAGCAACCGCGCCAAAATCATCTTCTGCCGTAATCGTCCTGTCTGAGCCTACAAGAGCCGAAAATCCAATGGATGAAATGCTGCACTGCGTCACCATTACAGACTCTATCTCTTTATAATCCCAGATTGCCTTCGCTCCCGTAAACGGATTCCGGCAAAACACAAGATCAATCAGAGCCATATCAATATATTTTCCGTTTTTGTAAATATGTATACGTTTTGCCTTGTATGAATATTTACTTATATCGACGGCATGCTGTGCAACAACCGCTGCCGCAATGCCGGCAACCGTCGCCTCCATCAGCTCCGGATAAACGTTGTTCGTTCCCGTAGAAAGAGAGATGGTCGGAATGTTGCATGTGCCCTTGGCAGCCGCTCTGCTGGTTCCATCTCCTCCCATGATTATCAGAACATCAGCTCCGATCTTTTCCATTTCCGATGCAAACACAATACTGTCGCGCTGGGTTTCATTCCGGATCATATCGTAGACTTCGAGCTGCGAGAGATCACCCGGATAACCCGGCGCCATTCCCTTGCGGATCAGTAAATTGCCGTAACCGAGTCTGTCCGGCATGATGTAAACCTTCTGTTTCCCAAGGGCTGCTGCCGAAAGCAGAATTCTCTCAAGAATATTCTGTTTTTCCATATCATCTATGGTGGTAGCGGCTGTAAAAAGTCTTCTGATGTCTTTTCCGGACTGTGGATTGCATATAATTCCTATTGTGCTCATCTCAGCTCCCTTAATAATTGATTTCTTAAAGGTTCTGGCGGGATTATCAAAAACCCCGCCAGAATCCCGGATGAATATTTGTTAAATTTTTACGCAGTCAAGCAACGGCATTACGTAATATGAAGTCAGGCGTCAAGATCCTGTCCGCCTCTGGACTTCTTAAGCTCTTCGATAACATCAACTTCTACGCCGCCCTTTTCCTCGGGAAGAAGCTCTTTTCCGAGAGTTTTCTTAACGGCACGTATAACGTCCATCTTATCCGGAACCATCTGCCACTCAACCGTACCAACGGGAATGAAGCAGTTCGGAGCACCTACACGCTCAATGGGAGCCTTAAGATACTCAGGATGTCTCTCCATAACCATTGCAGAGATTTCGCCGCTTGCTGAACCACGGATGTTAGCCTCATGAGCGATAACAAGGTGGCCGGTCTTCTTGATAGACTCAAGAAGAGTATCAATATCAAAGGGAACAAGTGTTCTCGGATCAATAACCTCACAGCTGATTCCCTGCTTTTCAAGATCCTCAGCAGCCTGGATAGAATCACGAAGAAGCTTATGCCATGCAAGGATAGTTACATCTGCGCCTTCACGACGAACCTTTGCAACACCGAACGGGATGATTCCGTCATCGCCATTCTCCTCATCCGGGATCTCTGCCTGCTCTGTGTAAACAGTTGTTCTGCAGTCAAGGATGATAACCGGATCAGGATTACGAACTGAATACTTTAACAGTCCGTAGGAATCTTCCGGATATGTCGGAACAGCAACCTTTATGCCGTTGTAGGCCATAAGCCATCCCTCAACACACTCAGAATGGTGAGCTCCGCACTGTGAGCCGATACCCTGAGCGGAACGGATCGTTATAGGCACGGGAACCTTCTGATTTGAAAGGAAGTACTGTTTTCCGATACCATGAGCGATATGGCTCATTGCAAGGGGAAGGAAATCGGGATACATATACTCTACAACAGGATGAAGTCCCATCCATGCCATACCTGTAGCAACGCCTGTGAATCCCTTCTCATCGAGAGGAGTATCTATAACCCTGTCCGGGAAGTTCTGATAAAGCTTGTAAAGTTTCGTGATGGCACCGCCGAATACACCGACATCCTCACCCATGTAATAAACTTTATCGTCACGTTTCATTTCTTCGTATAAAGCGGCTTCAATTGCCTGTCCACCTGTAACAGTTCTCATTAAAGCTTACCTCCTTCCGTATTGGCGAATACTTTGTCGGCTCCTTTGAACATATCGCCTGTGCACTTAGGCTGCTCGTAAGCCCAGTCAAACGCGTCGGCGATCTCCTTCTTAACTTCCTTTGCGTATCCCTTAAGCTCTTCTTCCGTAGCAACGCCCATCTCCTGAAGGACACCCTCGAATCTTGCGATAGGATCAGGGAATTTCTCCATCATTATTCTGTCGTATTCCGGATCAACATACTCTCTCGGATCGCCGTAGTAGTGTCCGCATGTTCTGTATGTCTGAACCTCAACAAGTGCCGGCTCGCCTCTCTTTGCGGATTCTTTACCTGCTTCGATTGCTTCACGAACTGCTATAGGATCCTGTCCCCAGACAGAAACGCCCTTTACGTTGAATCCTGCAGCTCTTCCTGAAATCTCGGAGCACTTGCACTCTTTTGATGTAGGTGTAGTCATGGCAACACCGTTGTTAAGAACGATGAACAATATCGGAAGTTCGAACAGCGAAGCGAAGTTCATAGCCTCATACAGAGAACCCATCTGAGCCGCACCATCGCCCTGTACGTTTATGACAACGCCGGGCTTTTTCTGAAGCTTAAGTGCCATAGCGACACCTGCACAGTGAAGCCAGTCCTCACCGATAAGTCCGTCGATGGGAAGAAGATGAAGATCTTCGATTCCCTGCTGATGATAGTCGCCGCCGATACCCATGTTGTAACCGGTTGTTCTCTCAAGCATTCCGGCTACGTACTTCTTCATATCACACATCTGGAGCATACCATGGTTTCTGTGATACGGTTTGTAATAATCATCCGGTCCGATGCAGGGCATGAGGCCCGCCTCAAATGCCTCCTGGTTTGTTCCGAAGTGGAACATTCCGACGAGTTTACCTTTTCTGCTCTCAGTAGCTATTTTCTTATCAAAAAGTCTGCCTGTCTGCATGATCTTATACATTTTGATAAGTTCTTCTTTGCTATAAGCCATCCTAATGTCTCCTTTTCTTTCGAATTTGCGCGTTACTGTTAAAAGTAACGACAGACCTCATTAGTCTTCCTCTTCGATATATCCGATTACATCGCCTACGTTGTAAGTTGTTCCAACTTCGCCGATGATCTCTGTGATCTCTCCGTCGTAAAGTGACTCAACCATGGCATTCATCTTTTCTGTCTCGATCTCGCAAAGCTCCTGATCCTCTTCTACCTTGTCGCCAACCTTAACGAGCCACTGAAGGATCTTTCCTGTATGCATTTCTGAACCTAACTTCGGTATATTGATTTCCTGTTTCATGATCTTATTCCTTTCGCTTTTAAAATTTATTCTTTAAATGCTTAAACATCTGTCATAATATTCTTCGCATTAAAGGTACTGATTTGTTTATTCCTCAATAGAGGTACTTTATTATATTGTTACTTGCTATCCTTTATTTACTCTTCTTCTGTCTTGCGCTCACGGATGTGATACATGTACGTCCACGGATCATCGAGAACCTTCTGAAGTGATGAGAAGAAGCTTGTTACTTCAAATCCATCGTTCAAGCCGTGGTCAACGGTAAGTGCGAAGCTTGTCATATTTGCAGCTACGATATTTCCGTTCTCGTCGAAAGCCGGAACCTTTCTGTTTCTGCTGATTCCGAAAATTGCACCAAGCGGCGGTGAAAGGAACGGCTGCTGGCTGTCTATAAGAGATGCTCCCATGTTGGAAACAACGAATGTTCCGCCCTCCATTTTTACTTTCATGAGCTTTCCCTTGCGGAGATTTGCATAAATCTTCTGAAGCTCCTCGTGGATCTCTTCAATGTTCTTCTGATCAGGTGCTTCGAGAACCGGCTCCATAAGTGCCTTGCCGATCAGTGACGTAACCTTGATATTGATATCGTCCCAGAAGATCATCTTGTCGCCCTGTCTGGAGCCATTGAGTGTCATGTTCTCCTCGAGTGCGCAGGCAGCGGCTTTTACATACATATCGCCGAACGATACCTTGATGCCCTTCTTCTCAAGCAGTTCCTTTCTGAACTGGAACATTTTGCTTACTTCCAGAAAAACCTGCCCGGTTCCCTGCGGATACTCATGTTTACTGAATGTCATTCTCTCACTGATAACTTTTCTCATACCTGCCAGAGGTTTTATTTCTTTGACAAGTCTTCCTTCATTATCTCTTTCCAAAAGAATCTCCTCCTTTTTTTTACTGCTGTGTGTTCTCTTAGTTATAAGCATTATTCGTGCCAAATTTAACGGTACAAAGGTCAAAAGGTTTAATTTCAATTATGGCCTAATTGAAAGTGGAGTTATGGCGTTAGGACAGGAAACCTTTTGACCAAATACATTTAACTCACTTAAAGCTGTATTCAACTTTTATAAAAGCATATATCGTGCCATTTTCTATATAACGGATGTTTTCTCTTATTTATGGCAGTTTTCCGCTGTTTTGTCGATTTTCGACGTCCTTATTGACTTTTTATCGTTATTTTCATATATTTACTTTTGAAACAACCCGAATTTTTTGTTTATTTGATGCAGTGAAATTAGTATAGGGGGAATGGCATGACATCCGACAATCAGCAAACTCTTATTCTTCCGCTCGAACAGCGTACATCGCTTCCAAAGGAAATCTTCAGTATAGGGATACTTCAGATCATGGACGCGATACCGTTATCCATCCTGATCCTGGATAACGAATTACGTGCCCGATATTACAATCCGGTTTATTTTGAAAAATACCATCAGGTTTTCCATTCAAAGCTTAAGCTTTCGAATGTAGAAATACTCAACTACAAAATGGATACAAATGCTGCCGGCGAGGTTTCCATTGTCCAGCTTAAAAAAGTTCTTTCCTCCAAAAAGAGTGTAAGCAATCAGTTTTTTATGGAAAACGACACGCTGTATCAGGGTTTTGCAAACCTTCATTACATTGACATGCCCGGATTTGAGGGACTCGCCGTCATACAAAACGAAAAGAAAGAGATAGAAAAATTTTCCAAGCAGCTTAATGACTATAGAAAATTAGTTGATAAGATCGGACAGCTTTCAGAGGAAAAAAGCACACTGCCGCCGCACTTTAAGAATATTACCGGCATTTCCGTACCGTTTGTAAAAGTGCTCCGACAGGGCGCTCTTGTGGCGCCGACGAGCTCTTCCGTCTGCATTTTCGGAGAAAGCGGAACAGGAAAAGAGGTATTCGCAAACGCGCTTCATTATTCCAGCTCGTACTCCCAGGGACCTTTTATAAAAGTAAACTGCTCTGCCATTCCGGATACTCTGATAGAAAGTGAATTATTCGGCTATGAAAAAGGCTCATTCACCGGCGCGAATCCCAATGGCAACCCCGGAAAATTCGAACTGGCAAATAACGGAACGATATTCCTCGATGAGATCGGAGAACTTCCGCTTCCCATGCAGGCAAAGCTTCTCCGCGTGCTTCAGGAACAGGAAGTTACAAGGATCGGCGGAAGCAAGGCGATAAAATTAAACTTCCGTCTCATTACAGCAACTAACCGCAATCTCGAACAGATGGTAAAAGACGGGACGTTCCGGGAAGATCTTTATTACAGGATATGTATTATCCCCATCAATCTTCCCGCATTACGTGAAAGAAGACCTGACATACAGATCCTCGCAAATGAATTTCTGGTGGAAACAACAGTAAAATCCCCCTTCTGGAAAACCCGCAGATTTTCCGAGGAAGTGTTGAATATGTTCTATAAATATAACTGGCCGGGAAATATAAGAGAACTCAAAAACTGCGTAGAGAGAATGGCGATCTTCAGTACGACGGAGCAGATTGAGATTGATGTGCTCCCCGCGAACATCGCGAATACCATCTCCGCCGAATATGTGCAGAGAAACATATCCCGGCAAAAAGATGTTTACGATCTGAAAGCAATCGTTGATTCCGTAGAGCATGATACGATACGAACAGTTCTGGATCTGACCGGAGGCAATAAGATCAAAGCGATCAAAATGCTTGGTATCTCTTCCCGTACGTTCTACGCAAAGCTTGAAAAATTCGGAATTAAAGACTGAGTCTTCTATGTAATAAGGAGTTTTACGATGCAACTCAAAAACAGTCTTTCGCAAAAGCAGCTCATGCAGGTGTCGCCCGCCTTTTTGCAGTCATTAAAGGTTCTTCAGATGGGCACCCTGGAACTGACAGACTATGTTAATAATACCGTGATCGAAAATCCGCTTCTGGAAACATCATTTCCGGACATCGATGCACGTTTTGAGGAAATAAACGCCATCAAATGGATTTCACGTTACTCCTACTTTCGCGCATTTTCATCGGAGCACGTGGACAGTAAGCAATATATGGAATCACTGTCCCTGAAGGTAAAAGACACCTTACAGGAGCATCTGATGGAGCAGATCAATCCGGAAATGATCTCACATTCGCTGGAGCAGACATTAAAAGTCATTATTTACGAATTGAATGACAACGGCTATTTCGAGGAATCCGATGCTGCCTACGCAGCGAGATATTCGTTTCCGGAAAAGACGGTTCATGATGCCGTTTCCCTTATCCAGCAGTTGGATCCGCCGGGAGTCGGCGCCCACAATCTTGCAGAACAGCTTTCCCTGCAGCTCAGGCGTTTCGGAAAAAGCAAACTTGCCATAACCATCGCCGAAGATCATCTGGATGACATGGCTCGCGGCCTTTTCAACAAGATTTCCAAGGCAACCGGCGCATCAAGAGCTTCTCTGCAGATGGCATGTGACGAGATACGTTCCATGGATCCGCGCCCCTGTGCATCTTTCAGTCGTCACGAATCCGCAACCCGGGTATCGCCCGACGTTATCGTGGACGTGGAGGACGGTGTATTCAAGATCATTGACCTTACAAACGGAAGGCCGGAGTTGCACCTAAATTCGTATTACTGCCAGATGCTCGAAAGCAGTACCGCACCTGAAGTTACTGCATATCTTAAAGAGAAGCTGACTCAGGCGCAAAAGCTGATAAACGACATTGAGAGCCGTACATCAGCCATGATCCGATGTGTCAAATGCATTACGGAAAAGCAGCGACCGTTCTTTACAACGGAATCAAACGATCTTTTCCCCATGACCTACGACAATATTGCCCAGGAACTGGGCGTATATGAATCTACGGTCAGCCGTATTGTAAACAGTAAATATCTTCTCTGCTCAAAGGGTCTTTTCCCGCTGAAATATTTCTTCAGCACGGCTATCACCAATGTCAGCGGCAGCGATGTTTCAAACAAATCCGTAAAATCATTTATTTCGGATCTTGTTGATTCGGAGGATAAACGATCTCCGCTCTCCGACCAGGATATTGCGGATATGCTGAGAGAAAAGGGGATAGTCGTTGCAAGACGCACTGTGGCCAAGTACCGCGAAGAGCTCAATATTCCGTCCACGAGAGGAAGGAAAAGACTTTGAGTGCAGAATGTAAACAATGTTTACATTGTAAATATACAAAATCAAATCAATACGTCTCAATTTCAAATTCGATTGACGCATTATGCCTTAATGAATGCTCTTCCAGGAACCGTTCGCACTTATCTACACTTCGTTTCGGTCGGTGCTAAGCGAACTTCCACTGGAAATTCAGCACCCTCGCGTAGCGGTACTAACCCTCATGCAAGACTAAAGTCTTCATTCGGGAAGTACCGACGCTGCGGATGTTCCTTTCAGAGCATTACATTATCATGCATAATGCGAATTTACTTTTTCACCCAAAAAACAATTCTTATGTCACTCAAACAATTTTTTGATTTTTTCAACAATTGGCACGAATAGTGCTTAGCATCCTTCAGAACGAAAAAAATTCTGGAGGATTAAGATAATGACAGATCAGGAATATTATAATTCGATCAAGGGTACCGTCGATGATGCCTTGGATTTAATCCAGAGCGGAGACAGCATTGTAACTTCCATCTACGGAAATGAGCCGGTGGAATTTTTAAACAACATCTGCAGCATAAGGGACAGAGTAAGAGATGTCATTGTTTGGACTCTTCATACTCCGTACAATTACGAATTCATGACAGACAACAGCCTTAAGGGTATCATTGATATCTACAGCTATTTCTATGTAGCGAACGGAAGAAAAAATCATCAGTTCGGACGTTACAATTACTTCCCGGTAGATCTTCATAATGTCTGCCGTATCATGAAGGAATCCACAAAGGCTCCGAATGTTTTCGTTGCAGCTGTTAGCCCGATGGATGAGAACGGAAATGTATATCTTTCCTACGATCTGCAGAACACTATTGAGTTCATTACATCCTGCGATAAGGTAATTTTTGAAGTTAACAAGAATCACAAAAAGAATTACGGTGATACAGCCGTTTCCATCAGATACGCAACACAGATTTTTGAAACAGACACTCCGCTTCCCATCGCACCACAGCTCGTTTCCACTGAGACGGAACTAAAAATCGGCGAATATGTAGCATCGCTTGTTGATGACGGTGACTGCATTCAGCTGGGATTCGGCGGTATGCCAAACGCAGTCGGAAAGCTTTTAATGGACAAACACGACCTGGGCGTACACAGTGAAATGATAAATACTGCCATCGGTCAGTTGATGAAAGCCGGCGTACTCACAAACGCCAGGAAGAATTTCAATCCCGGAGTCGGTGTCGGTGCATTTGTATACGGCGATCAGAATCTCTATGACTATGTAGCTGAAAATAAGGCATTTATGCTGAAGGTTGCAGCCTATGTAAATGATCCCATGAATATAATGAAAAACGACAATTTTGTGTCCATTAACACCGCTATTCAGGTTGATCTGACGGGTCAGATTTGCTCTGAAAGCATGGGCTCCAGCCAGTTCTCCGGAACAGGTGGTGCCATGGACTTCGCATACGGAGCATTTCACTCCAAAGGCGGAAAGGGAATCATCGCCATCAATTCCACGGCGAAAAAGGGAACAATTTCAAAAATCGTTCCGCAGCTGACACCAGGTGCAGCCGTTTCTATTCCGCGAAATATTGCAGACCATGTCGTTACGGAGTACGGCGTTGCCAAGCTTCGCGGGCGCACGGTCAAAGAGCGTGCCGAGGCACTGATAAATGTAGCTCATCCGGATTTCCGTGCTGAGCTTCGCGAACAGGCCAGAAAGCTAATGCTCATAGTTTAATTAGTTACCCCACATCTTTTTATAGTGCCATGCGGGCTGCATCAATTTGCAATCCGTGTGGCGTACCTCCACTCAAACAAAAAGGGAAGTGTATTTCATTGAAAACACAAATTTACCATACATTAAATTCAGGAATTTATTTAAGAAAAGATAATGTCGGTCTTGCAGTCGATATTCTTCACAGCGGCACCGTTTTTAACATGCACGCCATGAGCGAAGGTCTTCTGAACGATATGAGAACAGCTCAGGGTATCTTCTCGGAGATTGATGCTCTTCTGTTCACCCACGTTCATTGCGACCATTTCAACAAACAGATTCTCGAAGAATTCCGGGCGACACCAAAAGGCAGTCATGTGCCTGTTTACTGCCCGGGATACAACAAAAGTGACCTTCCCCGCACAAAGATCAGCAAGCGAACCGACTGCTCTGTCGTAGGTCCTTTTACAATTTACTTTGTTACAAACGTTCACGATGCGGATGCTTATAAAGATATGTATCACCGTTCGATCATCATTAAGACAGAGGACGAGACGATCCTCGTGGCCGGCGATGCAAAATTAGACGCTACAGATATTACAGAAATAAAACAGCATGTCTGTGATCACATTGATACCGCCATCATCAATCCGTTTCAGGCGGTTCAGAACGACGGTCGTGTATTCCTGAAAGAATTCTCCGCGAACAAAATTCTGATTTACCATATACCGGACAAAAAGATTGACAAAAACTCATATGGTTTTATAGCAAAAACAGCGAAAAAAACCTGGCCCGCAGAACTTCCTATTCCTTTCGTTTTTCCACAATTCAGCTTTGCAGGCCAGATTCCAAATATTGCCTAAATTACCCTAACCCAAAAGAAGGATCCCATCATATGTAGAGGTCCTTCTTTTGCATTGAATTTGTTTATGTATTTTACCTGTCTATTATGGTCTGCTTTAAAACATTTACAGATGTGGCAACGCCGGCATCCACTGACATGGTCAGGTCCTCCATTTCAAGCGAAACATCCCCGTTATATCCCACCATACTCAGGACTGAGAAGAATTCCTTCCACCACTGCATATCCTGTCCGCAGCCAACGGCTACGTAATTCCACGAACGCTCCCTTGTTGATGTCACAGGCTTTTGCTCAAACAGCGTATTCTTCTCAACAACACCGCGCTCTACGCGAACATCCTTGCCGTGAACGTGATAAATACACTCTCCAAGCTCACGGGCACAGATTATAGGATCGCCGCCAAGTGCTATCAGATGGGACGGATCAAGATTTAATCCTATAATAGATCCGACGGCGTTGCGAAGACGACAAAATGTTTCCACGTTATAAACCATCATGCATGGAAACTCCTCTATCGCAATCTGCTTTACCCCGCACTTTTCGCAATGATCCGCAAATTTTTTCCACCACTCAATCGTGGTCTTCCACTGATATTCGTATGAATCAGCCATGTAATCAGGCCACGAAACGGTAGAAACGATCCAGTTTGGTGTCGTATCATGTTCATTTCCTGCCGGCAGACCGGACATGCATACGATCTTTTCGACTCCCAGCAGACCGGCAAGCTTAACGCAGTCATACATTGAATCCGAATACTGCTTTCCCGTCTCGCTTGGCCAAAGCTGATTGCAGGAGGTATTGAGCGCCGATATGCGCATTCCTCTCTTATTAAGTTCCTCTAAAAACGCCTTTCTTTTTGCCTTGTCTGCAAGAAGCTCCGCAGTATTGCAGTGCTTTCTTGCGCCCCAGCCTCCCGCCGTCATCTCAACGGCATTTATGCCTAAGCTTTTAACCTTATCAAGCATATCCGTATAAGATAAATCAGCGTATACGTCCGTACATATTGCTAACTGCATTTTTATTCACCTCACATCAAATCAATTTATTTCTTATAAAAATCCGGTGTGCTCTTGTATTCTATAGGAACGATAGTCTGCGTATCGCGTGCTTTTGACGCCGCCGATGCAGCAACCTGACAGCAATAGCCGTCCCATGCCGTCGGTCCATCTACGCGGCCCTGCTTGCAGGCGTTTATCCACTCCTGGAATTCGGTATTATAAGCTTCAACGAATCTCGTTGACCAGTCCGCGTCAACCGCGTTTCCTCTTACCGTATTCGCCAGCACTTCTATGGTCGCCGGCTTCGGCAGATTGAGGATTCCGTCTTCGCATACCACCTCACACTTTATGTCATAGCACTGACCGTTATTTACAAATGACTCAACGTCTATTCTTACGCCCGATTCTGTCGTGAGGATCATCACCTGGGGATCGAAAAGTCCCTCCCGTGCCTTTTTCGTGGACTTTCCGTATCTTACCTCTGCCGTTGCGTAATTCTCGCCCAAAAGCCATCTTAAGACATCAATCTCGTGAACCATGGAATTTTCCACCGCCGAGGAATTATCCCAGTTGTTGTCAACCGACGGATTACGATGCGCGCAATGCAGAAGCAGCGGATCTCCGTATTTGTGTGTTTTAATGGCTTCCTTAAGCTGACGGTATCCCGGATCATAACGACGCATAAATCCCACCTGTACAAGCTGTTTTCCGGCTGCCATTTCCGCCTCAACAATTCTCAGGCACGCATCTGCGCTGGGAGCCAGCGGCTTCTCGCAGAAAACGTATTTTCCAGCCTTTATAGCCGCCATTACGTATTCCTCATGAAACGGATCAAGTGTTGTAACTATTACCGCATCTATGTCCGGCGAGGCTATCATCTCCTCACCTGTTTCATACGCATTAAGACCATATTTATCCGCTACAGATTTACAGAAGTCAATATTAACATCCGCGCATGCCGTAACTTTCGCGCCGGAAAGTTTATTGTTTATTCTTTCTATGTGCGTGCGTCCGATTGCTCCTGTACCAACAAGTCCGATTTTTAATTCGCTCATACTTTTCATCTCCTAACTTTACATATAATCAGCAATGTTATCCTTTGTTATAGACTGGAAGGGCACGATAACCTCTTCATCGTTTTCCTCGCCGTTTCTAATATTCTGAAGAACCTCATAGGCAGCCTCGGCCTGTCCGTTTGCATCTTGAAGAACCGTCTGTGCCATATATCCTTCTGATACAGCCTTAAGTCCATCGTCGCTGCCGTCAACACCGGTTATAAGGATTTCACCTGCTGTAGTGAGAAGTCCTGCTCCCTTAAGAGACTCTATGCAGCCTAATGCCATCTGATCGTTCGCGCAAACTATTGCATCAAATGTTACTCCGCCTGCGCCATCGGCGTATGTCTGGATCCATGCGTCGCATATACGCATTGCCTCATCCTTTACATAATCGCCGTCCTGGTCAGCAAGAACAGTAACATCATCACGTCCGGCTTCATCCAATGCAGCCAGAAAGCCCTCACGGCGTTCTGCCGAATGCTGAAGTCCTGCCGTACCTGCGCAGTAAAGAACATTTGCGTTCTCCGGAAGAACCTCTGCCATATACTCACCCTGAATGTGTCCGGCATCATAGTTTTCCGAACCGACAAAGATAAAATCTCCGCCATTTGCCTTGATTCCAAGACATATAACAGGTGTTCCTTCGCTGTTTGCAGCCGTTATTGCCGGAGTTATCGCATCTGAATCAGCAGGAACAAGAATAAGTGCATCAACGCCCTTTGCAATGAATGCGTTGGTCTGATCGATTTGCTTCTGATTATCGTTGTTTCCATCTGCAAAAGAAACATTATAATCTGTTCCATCAAGCACCGCGCTGAGCGCTGTCTCACGCGCCATACAGAAAACGTCCGTATCCGCCAGATTTACATATCCGATATCAAATCCTTCTCCACTTGTCGATGCGCTCTTTGAAGTCGATCCGTCGCCGGATGTACTATTACTCGATGATCCGCTTCCGCCGCAACCGGCCAGCATACCCACCGTCAATGCGCCTGCCGCTGCCATTGTTCCGATTCTTTTCCATAATCTCATACCTTTTTCCTCCCTTTAAAAATTATATTATGTATTAAACATTTAACATCACACATAAGGCATCTCTCATCAGCGTGCCTTCTTGGCCGAATTCTTTGTCACAACATCCACTATAACCGCGGCAACGATTATCAGTCCTTTTACTATCTTCTGAATATTCGAATCGACACCCATAAGCGTCTGCACATTATTGATTATTCCTACGATTATCGCTCCTATAAGTGTTCCGAAAAGTGTTCCGGAACCGCCTGACATGGAAGTTCCGCCTACCACAACTCCCGTTATCGCATCCATTTCATAGCTTACGCCTGCTCCGGGTACGCCCGAATTAAGTCGTCCCATCAGCAACAGACTTCCCACACCTACAAGAATGCCATCCAAAAGATACGCTTTTATCGTTATCTTGCTCGGACTTATACCTGAAGCCTCAGCAGCCTTTGCATTTCCGCCAACCGCATACACATAACGTCCGTATGGTGTTTTATTCAGGATGATCCATGTTATAGCAAAGCATATTGCAAGGATAATTACCGCCATCGGAACCGGACCGACATAGCCCTGACCTAAGAACGTAAACCCCGCTGAGATTCCCGAGATCGTATTTCCGCCGGTAACAAGAACGGCTCCTCCTCTTGCTGCCTCTGTAAGCGCAAGCGTCATTATAAATGCCGGAATTCCGAATTTTGTTATTACAAAACCGGTTATTGCGCCAAATGCGATTCCTATTGCTATAGCTACGATTATCGCCACGAATACACTGCCCGTATTCACGTCTGTTATACATGCAACGCATCCTATAAATGCAATCAACGAACCATATGCTATATTGATATGTCCCAAAATAATTACGAATGTCGCGCCAAAACCAAGCACCGTTGTGCATGCTATGGCAAGCATTATGCTCTTTATATTGTGTTCACTTAAAAATCCCGGAACAGCTACCGATGCGATTATAAAGATGACAGCGAAAATCACGAAAATTCCATATTTGCCGTAGAACTGTCCAAAATTAAATGCACTTTTATTTACAGTACTCTTCATTTGTTTACTCCTCCCCTTGTGGCAAGTTTCATGATACTTTCCTGTGTCGCCTCTGAACGGTTAAGAACTCCCTGAATAATTCCTTCCTGCATTACTACAACCCTGTCACTTACTCCCAATATTTCCGGAAGCTCCGATGAGATCATTATGATACCCATTCCACGCTTGGCAAATTCCGTCATCAGCTTATGAATTTCAGATTTTGCGCCGACATCTATCCCGCGCGTCGGCTCATCCAGGATCATGACTTTTACATCTCCAACCATCCACTTGGCAAGAACTACTTTCTGCTGATTACCTCCCGACAACGTTCCGGCCTCGACATTTTCACTGGCTATCTTTATCTGAAGCAGCTGACGCATTTTTTCGACATCTTCACTAATTTTCTTATCATCTACAAGGATCTTCGTATATTTATTCATATTTACAAGCGATACATTATCATGGATGCTTCTGCCGAGAACCAAACCGTATGAACGCCTGTCCTCATTAACCATTGCAATGCCTTTATTTATGGCGTCATGAGTGTTTTTTATATGAACTTCCTCACCGTTCAGATATACGTGACCCGATGTGATAGGATCCAGTCCGAATATAGCTCTCATAACCTCGCTTCTTCCTGCTCCCACAAGTCCGGCGAATCCAAGTATTTCTCCTGCATGAAGCTTGAAGCTAATGTTACGAAAGCGACCTCCGTCCGCCTTTTCCTGCGTAAGATTATCAACCTCAAATATGACATCTCCAATTGTTACATCCGGATCCTTATGGAACATATTTTTAATCTCACGTCCTACCATTCTTGCAACAAGCTTGTCGGCATCGTAATCACTTGCCGGACCCGTTTCTATCCATTGTCCGTCACGAATTATTGTAATATCGTCCGCTATCCGGAATATTTCATCCATCTTATGGGTAATGTACAGTATGGCTACGCCTTGATCGCGGAGTGAAAATATCTGATCAAACAGAACATTTATCTCCTCGTCGCCGATAGCCGACGACGGCTCATCCATAATTATTACAGAGGCGTTGCACGATATCGCCTTTGCAATCTCTATGAGCTGATGTCCCGCTATCGACAACTCATACATTTTCTGCGTTGCCTTATACGGAATGTTAAGCCTGTCGAGAAGCTCCTGCGTATCTTTGTTCATCTTGTTGAAATCGACAAATCTTGACTTTTTCGGCTCACGCCCGAGCCAGATGTTTTCGGCAATAGTCATCTCAATAATCGGATTAAGCTCCTGATAGATCATTGCTATGCCCATATTGAGCGTGTCCTGTACCGTATGCGGTCCAATTTTTTGTCCTTTAAAATACATTTCCCCCTCATCGGCAACATAGGTTCCGTTGATTATTTTCATTAATGTAGATTTGCCGGCACCGTTTTCACCGCATATAACATGTACTTTACCGGGACGCACCTGAAGCTTTACTCCGTCCAATGCACGAACGCCCGGAAAAACTTTTACGATGTCCCGCATTTCAAGCACATATTCATTACCTGCCATTCGACTTTCTCCTCCTTCCTATTTTTTAACTCCTTCTTTTTTGCGAGCACGTGCTCGTTTTTCTATATTCGTCATTATACCGTTCGAGCACGTGCTCGTAAAGTATTTTTTTATATATTTTGACAATTTGTAAGATCTGATAATATCACGCAATTATTTTTATGCATTTAGCCTATCGGCTCGATAAATGTTTGCATAACAAAAACGCCCTGCAGATAAATTCTGCAAGACGTTTTAAATTCTGAACAATGTTATATATTTTCTTTTATAAGTATCTTAGTTTCCGTATGAATTTGCTCTTTCTCCGGCGTTTTGCCGAATACAAGATAATTCATTAAAATCCGCACCGGAAGCTTTCCCTGTTTGCTCATTTCGCCGCTAAGCGTGCAGTCTATAACACCCTTTCTGATAAGCTCTATAATTTCGGGATAATCCTCGAATGAGATAACATGTACTTCCCGCTCGCGTCCTTTTTCCTTTAACGCATAACCGACCTGCGATGCGCCGCCGCATGTTATATATATTCCCCGAAGATCAGGATGTTTCTCGAGCAGCTCAACCGTCTTTTTGTATGTTATATTAACATCCTCAAAGCTGTCTATAATCTCTGCGATTTCTATACCGGGATATTCCTTTTTTACAAACTCGACAAACCCCTTTTCTCGAATATGCACGTAATAGTTGTTGTTTTCGGACGCCACGGCACTCGAAACAACCGCCACCTTTCCATTGCCTCCAAGAAAAAGTCCCAGAAGCCTTCCCGCAATACGGCTTTCCTTTGGACCGTCAGGTGCAATGCAGCATATCCTCTTTGAATCCGGCACGTCGGAATTAGTCGTAACAACCGGAACCCCGGCATCGGCGGCACGATCTATTGCTTTTCTTACAGCATCTGTATTTATCGGGCTAAGTATGATCGCATCTGCTTTTTCGGCAATAACCTCATCTATAAAAGAACACTGTTTTTCGCTATTGTTAAATTTACATGTTCTGTATATTATTTCGATGTTAAACCCTGTCTGCTCTCTAACGCCCTGCTCAATTCCCTGTATAAGGAACGGCATAGCATCAACCTCGGTAAGGATTGCCGCGATCTTATACGTTTTTCCCTGTTTTTGCAGAATCTGACCGGCGGGATTCGGTTTGTATCCCATTTCGTCAATAATCTGCTGAACTTTGCTGCGAACCTCATCGCTTACACCGACTCTGTTATGAAGTACTT
>CAYMAY010000026.1:0-18670 GCA_964388555.1 uncultured Lachnospiraceae bacterium | reverse complement strand
AAAAAAATACCGCCAGTAAACGCTGACGGTAAATGTTAAATATTAATGCGGAAGATGGGACTTGAACCCACACAAGCGCAATGCTTACAAGATCCTTAGTCTTGCTCGTCTGCCAGTTCCGACACTTCCGCATTTGTCTGTCTCAGACAACTCTGATATGATAACATTGAATCCGGCTCAAGTCAACAACTTTTTTCACATTTTTTAAAAAAATTTTCGATCACCTTTTCAACATTTCCAAGAAAAAAATCCGGCTCAAATTTTCGCGCTGGGATTTTCCGCATTTTCAAAAGCTTTATTCATAACTCAAAGAACCCTGTAATTTTCCATAAAGCGCCGCATAAATCCCGTAAAAAGCATACAATTTTGTATTGAAGTAATCAAATCAAAGTAATATACTTCTTTTGCAAATAAATTATGTAGGTTTGCCGTTACATCACACGTTACAACGTGACAGGCATTGATATGAATTTTTATGGGGAGAGATAAAAATGAACAAGGATCTGACCGTTGGAGATCCGCAAAAGGTTCTCTGGCAATTCTGTATACCGCTCTTTGGCAGTATAATATTTCAGCAATTATATAATATAGCCGACAGCCTTGTTGCCGGCAAATTCATCAGCGAAAATGCGCTTGCAGCTGTCGGAAACAGTTACGAGATCACCCTTATATTTATTGCGTTCGCCTTTGGATGTAATATCGGCTGTTCCGTTATCGTGTCAAAGTTTTTCGGGGCAAAGGATTATAAAGGGGTTAAAACTGCTATATCAACGGCATGTATATTCACAGGCGTCATATGCATCATACTGATGCTTATCGGTGTGCTGTGCTCCGAGATGCTTCTCAACCTGATTCAGACGCCGTCCGAGGTATTCGCTGATTCGAAATTGTATCTTGATATTTATGTGTGGGGTCTTCCATTTGTGTTCTTCTATAATCTCGCCACGGGAGTGTTCTCGGCACTGGGCGATTCCAAAACACCGTTTTATTTTCTGGCAGCCTCATCTCTTACAAATATAGCAATGGACATATGGTTTGTTGTTTCGTTTGATATGGGCGTTGCAGGCGTTGCGTGGGCAACGTTTATATGTCAGGGCGTGAGCTGCGTTCTAGCCATGGTGGTTGTATTTCGAAGAATATCCGGAATTGAAGTCGGCGTGAAGGCACCGATATTTGATAAAAAGATCTTAAAACAGATTGCATCCATAGCTATTCCCAGCACGATACAGCAAAGTTTTATATCCGTCGGAAATATAATCATACAGAGTAATATAAACAGCTTCGGCGCGCCTGTTATGGCAGGATACTCCGCAGCGGTAAAGCTCAACAATCTTGTAGTAACATCATTTTCGACAATCGGCAATGGAATCTCAAACTATGCAGCTCAAAACATCGGAGCGGGAAAGATTTCACGTGTAAAACAGGGATTTCGCGCAGGAACGAAGCTTGTCTGGCTGCTTAGTCTCCCACTATTTCTGCTTTACTTCTTCGGTGGATCCGTTGTGCTGAGGCTCTTCATGGACGAACCGACTGCCCTTGCAATGGATACCGGAATTATTTTTCTTAAAATACTTTCGCCATTTTACTTTGTTGTTTCAACAAAGATCATTGCGGATGGCATATTAAGAGGCGCGGGCAGCATGAATCATTTCATGGTAACAACGTTCACAGACTTGATCCTGCGTGTCGTTTTATCGTTCTGCTTTTCCCAGACATCCCTCGGTGTAACGGGAATCTGGTGCGCATGGCCCATAGGCTGGTCTACGGCCACCGTGTTATCGGTATTCTTCTATAAAAAAGGATACTGGCTCAGCCGTGAACAGCGAGCCAGTAACAAAGCCTGATCGAATATAATATTATTTATCTTCTGCCGCCTTAAGCGATGCCTCGATAAATCCTTTAAAAAGAGGATGAGGTCTGTTTGGGCGGCTTTTGAATTCCGGGTGGAACTGAACACCTACATAAAAATCTTTATCGGTAAGCTCAACTGTTTCCACGAGTCTGCCGTCAGGTGATAATCCGCTAAGCTTAAGTCCTGCATTTTGAAGGATCTCGCGATAGTCATTGTTGAACTCATATCTGTGTCTGTGACGTTCGCTGATCTCAAGCATTCCATAGCAGCGTTCCATGGTGGATCCGGGCGCAATCTCGCACTTGTATGCGCCAAGTCTTAAGGTGCCGCCCTTGTCTATGTTGTCGTTCTGACCGGGCATAAAATCAATAACCTTATGCTTACACAAAAGATCAAATTCGCCCGAATTTGCATCTTCCAAATGTGCCACATTTCTTGCGTACTCTATTACGCATATCTGCATTCCGAGGCAAAGTCCCAAAAACGCAACGTTATTTTCTCTCGCGTATTTTGCGGCAAGGATCATTCCTTCTATGCCGCGCTCACCGAATCCGCCGGGGATTATGATACCGCTGTAATTTTTAAGTGTCTCTTCATAATTAGATTCGGTAAGCTTCTCCGAATCTATCCAGCTTATATCTACGGATGTGCCATAATCGTATCCTGCGTGACGAAGTGCTTCTGCAACCGAAAGATAAGCATCGTGAAGCTGAACGTATTTTCCTACAAGTGCAATCTTGACTTCTTTATTTACATTCTTTATACGGTCAACCATCTCTTCCCATTCGGTAAGATCCGCCTTGGGCGCGTCTATGCAAAGTTCTCTGCATACGATGTCTGCGAAATTCGATTTCTCCAGCATCAGCGGAGCCTCATAAAGGCAGGGAAGTGTAAGGTTTTCTATTACGCAGTCCTGTTTAACATTACAGAACATGGAGATCTTTTTAAAGATGGATTCCTCCAGCGGTTCATCACATCGCAGAACGATAATGTTCGGATTTATGCCCATTCCCAGCAGCTCTTTTACGGAATGCTGCGTTGGCTTGGATTTATGCTCCTCAGATCCGCTTAAATACGGAACAAGCGTTACGTGAATGAAAAGACTGTTTTCACGCCCAACCTCAAGTGATATCTGGCGAACCGCCTCAAGGAACGGCTGGCTCTCTATATCGCCGATGGTGCCGCCGATCTCAGTGATAACGACATCCGCATCGGAATGTTTGCCGACGCTGTATACAAAATCCTTTATCTCGTTTGTAATATGAGGAATCACCTGAACGGTAGAACCGAGGTACTCTCCTCTTCTTTCTTTATTAAGAACGTTCCAGTAAACCTTTCCCGTTGTAAGATTCGAATACTTGTTAAGATTTTCGTCTATAAATCTCTCATAATGACCAAGGTCGAGATCCGTTTCCGCTCCGTCGTCGGTAACATAAACCTCGCCGTGCTGATAAGGACTCATGGTTCCCGGATCTACATTTATATAAGGATCCAGCTTTTGCGCCGCAACCTTAATGCCTCTGCATTTCAAAAGACGTCCCAGTGACGCCGCCGTTATTCCCTTTCCGAGACCGGAAACAACTCCTCCTGTTACGAAAATATATTTTGTCATAATGATTCTCCCTACCTAATTTTTTGCACTAATACATTGTACCAACCGTTCTTTTTTTATCAAGCATTTTAATTTGTGCAAAAGTACAAATACGCTGCAAAATCATGCTCTTTACGCATCACAACGGCAAGTGCTTTGCTGCTGTGTGATCATTTACACAAATCCAAACAAACACACTTTCTTCAAAATTGCGCCAAATTTTTATCACAAGTGATTCTTATCATTTAGGACATAAAAAGAAAGCAGAAAGGAGTAAGCGTTATGACTTATTACGATTTTAATAATGAAAACTCAAACATGCAGAATACAACAGATAGTAATGTTACTCAGGAAAATATAACAAAAAAGAAACCCAGAAAGAAAAACGGTAAAGGCTTTACCGCAGGCGTCCTTGTTGCAGCTCTTGCACTCGGAATGGGCGGCGGCGCCGCATCTTATTACGGTTTGAACATGATAAGCGGCAATACAAAACAGACGGCTTCTGTTCAGACATCGACAGGAAACACAACCGCAAATATGACATCCGCGACCAGTACAAGCAACTCTGAAAATTCAGTATCGGATGTCGCGGCAAGCGCCATCAAATCACTTGTAAGCCTCTCAACATCCGGTGAAATGACTCAGCAGGGATTCTTCGGACAGAATCAGGTATACGAATTCACCGCAGCCGGTTCGGGTGTTATAGTTGCACAGGATGATGATAATTTATACATTGCAACAAACAATCACGTTATCTCATCCGCAAATTCTATACAGGCAACTTTTGCAGACGGTTCAGAATATGATGCAGCTATAGTCGGTGCCGATGAATCAAACGATATAGCAGTTGTATCCGTTCCGCTTTCGGATATCTCGGAAGATACATTAAATGCCATCAGCGTAGCAACTATAGGCGATTCCGATGAGCTTGTACTCGGCGAGCAGGTTGTTGCAATAGGAAACGCACTCGGATACGGACAGTCGGTAACAAGCGGATATATAAGTGCATTCGACAGAAGTCTTTCACTCAGCGACAGCAGCGGAAACACAATAGAATCCACCGGTCTTGTACAGACAGATGCTTCCATAAACTCAGGTGACAGCGGCGGCGGACTCTTTAACATGAATGGTGAACTTATAGCCATAAACGAGGCGAAATCTTCCACTACGTCATCCGGTGTTACAGTCGACAACATGGGATATGCGATTCCGATGTCGAAGGCCATGCCGATAATAAACAGCATGATAGACGGAACGTTTGAGGAAAGCAGCAGCCAGTCCGGTTCGGCATATCTTGGTGTAACGGTTTCTGAGATAACCTCCGAGGTAAGCAGAATGTATAATATGCCGGAAGGACTTTATGTATCTAGCGTTGAGGATGGAAGCCCCGCAGCAGAGGCCGGAATCCAGGTTGGCGATATAATCTCTTCAATAGACGGAACCGAGGTAACTTCTTATGATGAGCTCTCTTCTGAGTTGGCAACGAAGAATGTTGGCGATGTTGCAAGTGTTACAATAAACAGAACTTCGAACGGTATGTACGCTCAGAGTGATGTGCAGGTTACACTGGGAAGTAAGCCGGAAGAATGATAGTATCCAAATACAAACCTTAAAGTATAAAAAGCCCGCAGAGCACATATTCTGCGGGCTTATGTAAGCTTTTGAGTTGTGTTTTATTATCCAGCACTCCATCCTGAGAGATAGGCTTCCTGCTCCGGCGTAAGCTTGTCGATAGAAAGGCCGAGTGCCTCGAGTTTATATCGTCCGATCTCGTTGTCGATGGAATCCGGCACGTTATAAACTTTTTTCACAAGTGAATCTCTGTGTTCCGCGAGCCACTTAAGGCTAAGTGCCTGAACGGCAAAGGACATATCCATTATCTCGGCGGGATGACCCATTCCGCAGGCAAGATTAACAAGCCTGCCCTCGCCGAGAACATTTAATGTTATCCCGCTCTTAAGCGTATATCCCACAATATTATTTCTTCTCGTCTCTGTCTTAACGGCATTTGCCCTGAGATATGCCACGTCAACCTCGCAGTCGAAATGGCCGGCGTTGCACAATATGGCATTGTTTTTCATCACTGCAAAATGCTTTTCTGTAATAACGTCTTTACATCCCGTTACGGTTACAAAAATATCACCGTACTTAGCGGCTTCGTCCATCGTCATAATACGGAAGCCATCCATTGTCGCGTCAAGAGCCTTAAACGGGTCGACTTCCGTAACGATAACGTTTGCACCCATACCCTTCGCTCTCATTGCGGTACCTTTGCCGCACCAGCCATATCCGGCAACGACGACCGTCTTTCCGGCAACGATGAGATTTGTAGTATCCATTATGGCTGTCCAGACAGACTGTCCTGTACCGTATTTATTGTCATAATAATGTTTTGCTTTGGCGTCGTTAACGGCCATCATTGCACAGGGAAGGATATTCTCCCGCTCTCTTGCTCTTAAACGATGTATGCCGGTGGTCGTCTCCTCGCAGCCGCCTATAAGGTTGTCAGCGTAATCGCTGCAGCGTCCACTAAGAAGCTCAATAAGATCGCCGCCGTCGTCTACAATAAGATCAGGATGGCATTTAAGGGCTTCAGCAAGAAGATCTTCGTACTCCTCATGTGAAACACCGTATTTTCCGAATGTCTCAACGCCGTATGACGCAACTGCAGCGGCAACATCATCCTGTGTTGAAAGCGGATTGCAGCCCGTAAGATATACGTCTGCGCCGCCTTTTTTAAGTACAAGACCGAGATTTGCCGTCTTTGCCTCGAGATGAACCGAGACTGCTATCTTGAGACCGCTGAAGGGTTTTTCTTTTTCGAATTGTTTTTCTATGCGTGAAAGAGCCGGCATAAAAGATCTGACCCACTCTATTTTTTTTATTCCGGACGGCGCCAGCGCCGCGTCTTTGATTATACTCATATTACAAATATCTCCCAACTATCTTATTAACTTCAAATCGAACTCTATCATAATCAATGGTCAACAGTTCCCGCTTCCGCATCACAAATTTTCCATCTATCATGACAGAATCCACTTCCGATCCGTTTGCCGAATAGCAGAGCGACGAAACGATATTGTTATTCGGGAAAAGCGATGGCTCATTAAGATTTACAAAGCAAAGATCAGCCTTTGCGCCCTCTTTTATGATTCCGAGATCTTCGGCCTTTAATGCTTTTCCGGCGTTTACGGTAGCCGCACTTAATACGGCGTTTGCCGGCATCGCGGTAGAGCTTTTCTCAACGCCTTTATGAATAAGAGATAAAAGCCCCATTTCCCTGAACATATTCAGCGAATTGTTGCTGGACGCGCCGTCTGTTCCGAGGCAGAGATTTATTCCTGCATCGTTAATCCTGCATATCGGTGCGAAGCCGTTTCCGAGCTTTGCGTTGCTGGCGGGATTTGTTACTACCGTTGCTCCGCTGTTTTTTAAGATTTCAATATCATCATCCACAAGCTGAACACAGTGTGCCAGGATGGTGTTGTCATCCAAAAATCCTATATCATTTAAATATTTAACAGGTGTAACGCCTCTGAGTTTTAAGCAATCATTAAGCTCTGTCAGGCTTTCTGAAAGATGTGTCTGTTTAAGCAGTCCGCGCTTTTTCGCCTCTTCATCCACCTGCCTGTAAAGCTTTTCGGATGCACTGTATATGGCATGGGGTGAAAGAATGATCTTTATCCTGTCGCTGCCGTATTCGGCTTCTTCCGCAAGAGCGTCTTCAAAACGGGATAATCCGTCTTTATATAGATCTTCACCTACAAGGCCTCTGCCGATGAAGGCTCTTATTCCGCAATCCTTAGCAGCCTTTCCTGACATACATTTATACATGTGCATATCGGAATACGACGTGGTTCCGCTTCTGAACATTTCCGCGAATCCCAGCA
Source organism: uncultured Lachnospiraceae bacterium (assembly GCA_964388555.1). Taxonomy (GTDB): domain Bacteria; phylum Bacillota; class Clostridia; order Lachnospirales; family Lachnospiraceae; genus Alectryocaccobium. The sequence goes on along the minus strand of CAYMAY010000026.1, from coordinate 11,337 downwards.
GATTTGTCCAATATGCTGCATCGGGCGAAAGACTGTCCTCTACGGGCATTACCCTCTTAAAGAGCCATTCGGAAAAATCCACATCATCGGCGTAATTGCGAAGAAGCGTCATATAAACGTGGGTGTGCATATTTATCAGACCTGGCATTATCAGCATATCTGTGGCATCTACCGTCTCATATTTGTCATCCGGCTGATCTTTAAATTCGCCGATATGTTCTATTTTATTTTCTTTTATGTAAAGATCGCTTTTTACTGCTTTAAAACTATTGTTCTCATAAATAAGAAGTTTTCCGTTTTTGATCAAATAATTCATTAGTTATCTCCAGATCCATTCAGCCCGAATTTGTCACATTTAAAATCCGGACAGACATTATTTTTATCACTTATTACGTATGCTGCCGTAACAGCTCCTATATGGCACGCCTCAGCAAGTGTTTTACCGTTTATAAGCGCCGCAAATGCTCCCGAAGCAAACGCATCTCCCGCTCCCGTAGAATCCACAAGATCCGCCTCTTCTGCGGGACATACACCGAAATCGCCGCTTAAGTCACAATAAACGGCTCCTTTTTCACTGCGTGTTACGATCAGCTTATTAAAGCCTGTTTTAGATATATTAGATGAAATATATTTTGCCAGTTCGGTGTTATCCAATTTTTCAAAGGAAGCATTAAACATCATCTCCGCCTCCTGAAGATTGCAGACAAAACACTCTGCGCCCTTTAACAGATGTATCATTTTGAGTAAAACTTCCATAACGGAAACGACGCAATAGACTTTAACACCGTATTTCCTTGCATAGAAAAACGTTCTTTGAACAGCATCATCATCAATATCAGCTTCGAGAATAACCCCTTTGGAATTGCCGAAGATTGCCTCGTGATTTTCATCGATAATATCAGCAATGCCCTTAAGCTCCGGTCTTACCGATATCGACGCGGCAACATCACCGGATTCATTAAATACGGCGATCCATTTGCCCATGCCCTGCTTTGCTTTTTTAACAAACCTCGTTTTGACCCTGCTATCATTCAAAGATGAAATTATATCTTCGCCCGTGCCGCTATCGTCCACAAGACTGATAAAATCCGTATCGATGCCGATGTGTGAAATATTCTGCGCTATATTTCTGCCCACACCGCCGTATACCTGAATATCGTAACCTGAATTACGCCCGTCGGGGATAAATTTCCCGTAAGGGTAAGCCTTATGATCGACAAAAACGCTGCCTATAACACTTATATTCATATAGAGGTTACCTTGTAGCCCTCTTCTTCAACAGTTGACTTAAGAGTGCTGTCAGATACATCGCCGGAAATTTCAACAACAGCCTCGTTTTTTTCGTGACTTACGGATTTTACAACTACTCCATCAAGTGCAGAAAGAGCCTTCCTTACGTGATTTTCACAGTTAACGCACATCATTCCCTCAATCTTTATCGTTTTAGTCATTTTAGTTTTCTCCTTGTCAGTTTTGATCTTTATCTGCATATCGGCCGGAGCCGTATTCTTAAGCGGTTTATCTTTTGACGGATCATATATATTTACAAAGTTCAGCCTGAGTGCATTCGATACGACGCAGAAGCTCGAAAGACTCATAGCCGCCGCCCCGATCATGGGGTTAAGGGTTATTCCCAGCGGAACAAGTGCACCGATGGCTACGGGTATGCATATCGTATTATACGCAAACGCCCAGAATAGATTCTGATGGATATTGCGCAGCGTACGGCGGCTCAGCCTTATTGCGGCAGGAACATCCAAAAGATCGCTCTTCATCAGAACAACATCCGCAGAATCGATGGCGATATCGGATCCCGCGCCGATGGCCATTCCGGTGTCGGCTCTCGTAAGTGCCGGCGCGTCGTTTATACCGTCGCCCACCATTGCAACCTTGTAACCGGCTTTTTTGATTTCCGAAACAACGCTTTCTTTTTTATCCGGCATAACACCGGCTATAACGTCGTCGGTTCCCACAGATGATGCGATGGCTCTTGCCGTCCGTTCGTTGTCGCCCGTGAGCATTATAACACGTATGCCCATGCCTTTAAGCTGCTCAATGGCTTTTTTACTTCCGGATTTTATGACATCAGCCACGGCTATTATTCCGAGAAGCTTCCCGTCTGCCGCGAAGAAAAGCGGTGTTTTGCCGTTCTCGGCAAGCTTTTCGGCTGTTGATTTTATAGACTCCGTTAAAACAGCGTTTCCAGAAATAAATTTGGCATTTCCGCCAAAGTATTTTCTGCCGTCTATAACGGCACAAAGGCCGTTTCCGGGCATCGCCTTAAACTCCGATGATTCTCTTAAATCAACTTCTTTGTTCTTGGCGTAATTATTTATCGCTTCTGCGAGAGGATGTTCGCTCTTGCTTTCCAGCGCATATGCGATGGATATAAGTTCATCCTCTGATACGTTTTCGGCGGCGTATATGTCTGTTACCTCGGGTTTGCCCTGTGTTATTGTGCCTGTCTTATCAAGTACGACAACCTGGGTTCTGCCCGTATTTTCAAGGGATTCCGCCGTTTTGAAAAGCACTCCGTTTTTGGCACCTTTTCCGTTTCCCACCATAATGGCTACCGGAGTTGCGAGCCCCAGAGCACATGGGCAGCTTATAACGAGAACGGAAATGGCTCTCGATATGGAAAATCCGATGCTTTCGCCCATCAGCATCCATACGATAAATGTTATGGCGGCTATCGTTATAACGGTTGGCACGAATACGCCCGAAACCTTATCCGCTATCTTGGCTATAGGTGCCTTCGACGCCGATGCATCACTTACAAGCCTTATTATCTGGGCAAGAGTTGTATCCTCGCCTACTCTTTCGGCACGGCATTTCAGATATCCCGAAATATTTGATGTTGCCGATGTTACTTTGTCGCCAACTGACTTATCAACGGGAATACTCTCACCCGTAACAGCCGCCTCATTAATGGCACTGCTGCCATCGATAACGACGCCGTCCACGGGAATATTCTCGCCGGGCTTTACTATAAAGATGTCGCCTTTTTCGACATCCTTCACCGGCACCTCAACCTGAACGCCGTCTCTTTCAATCAAAGCCGTATTCGGTGAAAGCTTCATCAGACTCTTCAGCGCATCTGTAGTCCGACCTTTTGAATAGGCCTCCAGCATTTTTCCTACTGTTATGAGCGTTAGGATCATGGCCGCGGATTCAAAATACAGATTATGAGCGTAGCTCATGGCCGCATCGGCCGAACCGTTTTCCGTATAGTACGCCATCATAAATAATATGACGGTGCTGTAGGCATAGGAAGCGGATGATCCTAGTGCAACAAGAGTATCCATATTAGGTGCTTTATAAACAAGTCCCCTGAATCCGGCAACAAAGAATTTTTTGTTTATTATCATTACAACGGTGGCCAGAAGAAGCTGGTAAATTCCTACATTTATATGGCTTTTTGCCAGAAATTCCGGCACCGGCCATCCCCACATCATATGCCCCATTGAAACATACATCAGCGGGAGCAAAAATACGATGGACCAGATAAGACGTTTTCTGATCTTCGGCGTTTCCGTGTCCTTTAACGAGTCAGCGTCTGCATTTGTTTCCGCATTCTGTCCGTAAACAGATGCACCATATCCCGCTTTTTCTACTGCTTTGATTATATCAGCGCTGGAGGCCGTTCCGTCAACCTGCATGGAATTCGTCAAAAGACTTACGGCGCAGCTTTGTACTCCGTTTACGGCACATACTGCCTTTTCGACATGAGCCTGACAGGCTGCACATGTCATTCCCGTAACATTATACTTAGTCATTGCATATACCTTACTTTATAAATCTTCTTAGATACAGCATTTCTGCGTGCTGCGCACTTTCGTAATGCTTAATATGGTGCCGGAAGAGCATTATCCGGCATAAATGATTTTATGAATCTGTGATGACCGTCTTTAAATTCATACTCTCTTATCTCACAGTTCTCCGGTCTCGGACGCCATTTTATTCCGTTTTTTCGCTCCTCGAGGTAACCGCAAAGTGCTCTGATTATCCCGCCGTGGCAAACGATAAGGACATTTTCGTAATCCTTAGTCTCTAATTCACTTAAGAATGATGAAGAACGTTTTACCATGGAGGCAATGTCTTCAACCTCATCGGGTGCCGGAAAAACCTCCGGGAACGACCAGTAAAGCATCATGGCCGGTCCCATCTTAAAGTAACAGTGACCGTCATATTTACCGAAATCCACCTCGATAATTCGTTTATCTTTTATGATCTCATCTTCGCTTACATTGCCGATTATAGATGCCGTTTTTACCGCCCTTACAAGCGGGCTTGAATAAACCGCATCGAATTTAACGCCGTCTACAAGCTTTCTTGCACTTTTCGCCTGAGCGATTCCCATCTCGTTAAGGGGTATGTCACATACGCCCTGCATGAGACTTGCCTTATTGTAATCCGTCTGTCCGTGACGTGTTATCCATATGTTCATAAAATTCTCCGTTCGTTCGATTTTTTATTCGCAGTCTTTTTATTTCGTGGACAAAACCTGTTTTCCCTCGAAGTAAACAGTGTCGACCTTGCCCTTAGGTATCTCGTTTTTAGGACATGTGGTGATATCCTTATCAAGGAACATGAAATCCGCGTATTTGCCGACCTCTATTGAACCGCGTTTATCTTCAAAACCAAACTGTTTAGCTCCGTTAATGGTAAACACGTCCAGCATTTCCTCGACAGTAAGGTATTCATCCTCCGCCATGCGGTCGCATTCTACGCCCTCAAGTGTTCCGTTTACGCCGCCCTCATCGCCGACGTAAATATACTTTCCATCCTTTACCGCAAACGTCTCGGCATAATCACCGGTGATTTTTGATGTATATATCTTTCCATAAACCACAAAATCTGCTGTCATATTACTATTGTTTGTTGATGTCATAGTTTTCCGAGCCTAAAACAGGCCTTTCCTTTCGCTGTTATCATATCCGGACGGATCTTTTATCCAAACACTTAATTTATCCAACTTTGCCGGACACTTTGTTATTCTATCATGATTTTTATAAATACACAAAAGTTATATGCCGTAAGTTAGCATACAGTAACCATGCGTCAAAAGCAACAGGAATTCAACTAACATGCACAACTTGTATTCTGTCACCGACATACATTTCATCATTATTGCGTCTTTGTAATGTGATTTATTTCAGATATAATGATGATACCAGGGTTGAAAATTCAAAATTCCTATACAAGCTTGCTTGTAGAGGATTTTTGAATTTGAGACCCGCAAAAACATGAGTAAGTAGCCATTTTTCGTAAAAAAATGAGCGGATTACGAATGTTTTTAAGCATTGCGAAAGTGCGATGCACGAAGCAATGCTGTATCAGAGAGTTTTAAACCCGAGTTTTTGTACAAAACTCTTTTTTTATGTGAGGGGATCAACATGGCAGAAATTGCAGCAAAAGAAAACAAAATGGGCACCGATCCGATAGGAAAGCTTCTTCTGAAAATGGGCATTCCGATGATCGCATCCATGCTCGTGCAGGCACTTTACAACATTGTAGACAGCATGTACGTTTCAATGATAAATGAAAACGCCCTTACGGCTGTCTCCATCTCATATCCGATGCAGAACCTCGTTATCGCCATCGGCAGCGGAATGTGCGTCGGTGTAAACGCGCTTTTATCGCGAAATCTTGGTGAAAAAAACGTAAAGGAAGCAAACAACATCGCCTTAAACGGAATATTGCTGGCGATACTTTCAGGAATCTTTATAGCTATTCTTGGATTACTTGTCGTAAAGCCATTTATAGCGGCGCAATGCGTTGGCGCATCCACGGAAATATATGATTACGGTGTTACATATCTCGGTATCGTAACCACATTCAGCATTTTTATACAGATGGAGCTTATATTCGAAAGGCTTACCACATCCACAGGCAGAGCCTCGTATACGATGATATCCCAGCTTGTGGGCGCAGTGACAAATATAATCCTGGATCCTGTGTTTATTTTCGGATATTTCGGTCTTCCCGTTATGGGTGTGGCCGGCGCTGCCATCGCAACAGTTATAGGTCAGGCTCTGGCTGCGTTGGTATCATTTATCCTTAATATGACGAAAAACAAAGAGTTGACGCTCAGCTTCAAGGGATTCAGACCCAGTGTCAAGATCATAAAAAACATATATAAGATAGGCATACCGTCAATGGTCATGATGTGCATCGGCTCTGTTATGACATTCGGAATGAACATCATCCTTACGGCATTCAGCTCCACGGCAACCGCCGTTTTCGGTGTATATTTCAAGCTGAACAGCATGGTTTTCTTCCCGGTATTCGGTCTGAACAACGCGCTTGTTCCCATCATCGCATACAATTACGGTGCAATGCAAAAAAAGCGAATAAGAAAAGCAGTCCGGCTTGCGGCAATAGCAGGAATGGCGATAATGGCTATCGGTGTGCTGCTCTTCTGGATGATTCCAGATAAGCTGCTGCTTATATTTAACGCGAACGAAAGCATGATTGAGATCGGTGTGCACGCATTCCACATCATAAGCCTTTGCTTTATTCCGGCGGGATACTGCATTATTCTGGGTTCCGCGCTTCAGGCACTTGGCGACGCATTCCTGAGCATGATAAACTCACTTACCCGTCAGGTTATTATAATCCTTCCGGTTGCGTATATCCTCTCAGTGATCGGCGGACTTGACGCCATCTGGTGGTCGTTCCCCATAGCCGAGGTGTCGTCGCTGACACTCATGACTCTCTTCTACAGACGTGTTTACAAAAAGAAAATCGCTCCGCTGCCGGATTAAAATTTTACCGGGCAGCGCAGCTTATAAAAGAGTATTTAAATAATTTTGAAGTTCAAGCAGTTTATCCGCTTCCATCGGTGGTGTACCGATAAGCGGATTTTCTTTTTTTGATTCCTCGTACTTGAAAAATCCCATCGTATGAAATCCCAGAAGTTCATATTTTTCGAATCTAAACCGCTTTGCAAGAGAAGCGTAATTTTCTATATCTGTTTTGGTGTTATTGATTCCCGGCACCATCACCGTTCTGAGCCAAAGCCGTTTATTTTTTTCGGTGCAGTACTCTCCTGTTTTCAGTACGTTTTCAATATTGCCGCCGGTATACTTCATATAATCCGATCCGTTATAAAACTTCAGATCCAGTATGACCATGTCAGCATTGTCTATTGCAAGGCGAACATCATCATCAAGTGGAACGCTGCCGGAGGTATCAAGGCAATAGCCGATGTCGTTCTCTTTAAGCATTTTCCCCAGAACATTTATGAAGGGTGCATTAAGAAGCGGTTCTCCGCCGGAAAATGTAACACCGCCCTTTTTCTTGAAATACGGCTTGTATCGCAATACCTTATTCAGTATTTCATCCGCCGAATATTCGTTTCCCGAGTGCTCCCATGTGTCGGGATTATGGCAGTATACACAGCGCAGCGGACAGCCGGTAAAGAATACGCCGTAACGTATTCCCTCACCGTCTACCGCTGCCATGGATTCAAAAGAATGAATATCCGCTCTGTTATCGTTTCTCATGGAATGTCCTTGCAATGACCTCTTCCTGCTTGTCCCGGGTAAGCTTGTTGAAGTTTACGGCATATCCGGAAACCCTTATGGTAAGGGACGGATAAAGCGTCGGGTCATTCATCGCCGCAATAAGCTTTTCTCTGTTTAATACGTTTACATTCAAATGGTGAGCATCCTGTGCAAAATAGCCGTCCAGCATATCCACAAGATTTTTCACACGCACATCATCATCGTGTCCCAGTGCATCCGGTGTGATGGAAAATGTATTTGATATGCCGTCCTGACAGCAGGCATACTCTAATTTTGCAACAGAGTTAAGGGATGCAAGGGCACCCTCTTTGTCACGTCCGTGCATCGGGTTTGCTCCGGGAGCGAAAGGCTCTTTTGCACGTCTGCCGTCCGGTGTCGCGCCTGTCTTTCTTCCATACATTACGTTTGATGTTATAGTAAGAATGGAAAGGGTGTGCTTCGCATTGCGGTACGCCGGTACTTTATTAAGCTCGTCACTAAAGTATTCGATAAGCTCTTTTCCGATAAGATCCACGCGGTCATCGTCATTACCGAACTTCGGAAAGTCGCCCTTAATGTCGAAATCGGTTATTATGCCGTCTTCGTTTTTTATGGGTGTAACGGACGCGTATTTTATCGCCGAAAGAGAATCCGTAGCAACCGAAAATCCCGAAACACCCGCTGCCATCAGTCTCTCAACGTTTGTATCATGGAGAGACATCATGAGGCGTTCGTACGCATATTTATCATGCATATAATGGATTATGTTGAGCGTATTTACATACAGTCTTGCCATCCAGGAAAGATATTTTTTATAAACCGCAATAACCTTGTCGTAATCAAGAGGCTCTTCGGGGAATATCTCACCCTCCGGTGCTATCTGAACACCCTGGTTCTCATCCCTGCCGCCGTTTAAAGCCAGAAGCAGAACCTTTGCGAGATTACATCTTGCGCCGAAGAACTGCATCTGCTTGCCCATCTTCATGGCGGATACACAGCAAGCAATGCCGTAATCATCTCCGTAATCCTTACGCATCACATCGTCATTTTCATACTGAATGGAATCCGTGTCGATACTTACCTTTGCGCAGAATTCCTTAAAGGATTCCGGCAGCTTTTCGGACCAGAGAACTGTTATATTCGGCTCCGCTGACGAACCCAGATTGTAAAGCGTCTGAAGTATCCTGTAGCTGGTTTTGGATACCATATGTTTGCCTTCTTTTGTAACGCCGGCAAGGGCAACTGTTACCCACATGGGATCGCCGGCAAAAAGCTCGTTGTACTCCGGCGTTCTCAAATGACGCACGAGACGAAGCTTTATGATAAAATCATCGATAAGCTCCTGGGCTTTTGTTTCCGTAAGTGTGCCCTCTTTCAGATCACGCTCAATATAAATATCTATAAATTCAGCGACACGTCCGATGGAATTTGCCGCACCGTTCTGCTCTTTGACTGCTCCGAGATATCCGAAATAGAGCCACTGAATGGCTTCGAATGCGTTTGTGGCGGGTTTTGAAATATCGTAACCATACGAAAGGGCAAGGGTCTTAAGCTGCTCCATGAATTCAAGCTGTTTTGCAAGATCCTCGAGAAGATGGATCGTCTCATCATCAAGCACAGCCGTCTGACCAAGAAGCTCCTTATCCTTTTTCTTCTGCTCGATAAGGAAATCCATACCATAAAGGGCGATACGTCTGTAGTCGCCGATTATTCGTCCGCGGGCATAGGAATCCGGCAGACCTGTAAGTATTCCGGCGTGACGTGCCTTCCTGATCGTATCGGTATAAACGCGGAAAACACCGGTGTTGTGTGTAGTTCTGTATTTGAATTCATCCTTTATCTTGTCCGAAAGCTCATATCCGTACGCTTCGCAGGCCTGAATGGTATTTCTTATTCCGGCAAAGGGTGATACACCTCTTTTAAGCGGTTCATCAGTCTGAAGTCCGACGATGATATCAGTGTCTTTATCAACTACGTATCCCGGCTCGTGGGAAAGGATCGTCATTACCTTTTCGGTGTCTACATTGAGCACGCCGCCCTTTTCGTTCTCCGCGATAAGAAGCTCATGGACGCGTTTCATCTCTTTATTTGTCCGCTCTGTCGGACCGCTTAAAAATGTTCCGTCGCCATTATATTGTGTGTAGTTCTTTTTAATAAAATCCGACAGATTTATGCTGTCGCACCATTCTCCGCCGTTAAATCCTCTCCAAGCTGTTTCGTTCATGTTCTCCTCCGGTTGTTTCCGCTCCTAAGAATAATTCGACAAAAAATTCCGGGAGCATATTATGCTAAGCAGTTTATCATTGCCATCGCAGCACAATATCTTGTGTTTTGACAGCAACAATATACATTATGAAGTATATTTTGCAGATGTCAATTGTTATTTTGACAATATTAGGCTTACAACGCCTCCGGTTTTTATCACTAATTTTGTTACTTGCGAATTTGAAGCAATAACATATAATGATACAAGAGTCTAAGTGAGCGTATTACGAATGGTTTTAAGCATTGCGAAAGTGTGCAGCACGAAGCAATGCGTTATTGCATAAGAAAAGAGGAAAATCGATGAAATACGAAGGAATGATATACAGACCGCCAAGTGAAGCCTATAGTCTTATAGTTCAGATTACTGTCGGCTGTTCCCATAACAACTGCACATTCTGTACCATGTACAAGGATAAATCTTTCAGAATAAAGAGTCTGGACGAGATCTTTGACGATTTCCGGGATGCGTATAATAGATATGGTGATAACATTCGCAGAATATTCCTGGCAGATGGCGACGCACTTATTGTCAAAACAGATGAGCTGCTTGAAATTCTGAATTTTATTAAAAAGACGTTTCCGTCAACCCAAAGAGTCTCGTCTTACGGCACTCCCGGCGATATATTAAGAAAATCCGAGGATGAATTAAGAGCTCTTGCCGAAGCGGGACTCGATATGGTTTACATGGGCGCGGAATCCGGTGATGAAGAAACGCTCAAGGCAATAAACAAAGGTGTTACTGTGCGCGAAATAGCCGAAGCCGGCAAAAAGCTCAGACGCTGCGGCATAAAGTTATCCGTAACGTTTATCTCCGGGCTTGGCGGACGCGCGCGCAAAACGGAGCATGCCATACAATCCGCTAGGCTTGTAAGCGAGATGAATCCCGAATATGTAGGCTTTCTTACCCTTATGCTGGATCCGTCAACCGAAATTTACAGACAGATCGAAGCAGGTGAAATGGAACTTCTAAGACCATACGAGATAGCCGAGGAAATGAAGCTGTTTCTTTCAAATGTAGATTCTCCGAATACAATATTCCGCTCGAATCACGCATCAAATTATATTGCTCTCGGCGGAACATTAAATGACGATATCCCCAAAATGCTGCGTCAGATTGAAGAAACCGAGAAAGCAAATGCCTATCGTTCTGAATATTTCAGAAGCCTGTAAAAGCCGGGCACACCGAAACAGATACCCGGCTCGTATGCTGTTTGAAGTACTCCCCCTGTCTTTACTGGTTCTCTTTCCGCTCGGAGTAACATTAACTTGAAAGTGTTATTTCTTTTCGTTATACTAATCGGTTGTTAAGAATAAGAAATCCGGAGGCGTGCATGAAGAAAAAAGATTTTATTCTGATAGCTGTTATAGTTGCTGCAGCGGTTATTATGTACGCATTTATTTCTTCGGCCAGAAGCGTTGACGGCGGTACATTGCTGGTAAGTGTTGACGGGGGGGAATATGGCAGATATTCCTTAAGTAAGGACAACACTATAGAAATAAAAACCGATTACGGCACAAATGTACTTATCATCAAAGACGGTTATGCATATATGGAAGATGCGGA
>CAYMAY010000025.1:0-18928 GCA_964388555.1 uncultured Lachnospiraceae bacterium | reverse complement strand
ATTTACGCAAGCAACTCGCAAGGAGTGTTTCTTACGGTTTACGATTTCTTTTTATCGTTTCTTCCGAGTATGAGATTTACGATTATTCCCAGGATAAGTGCGCATGCTACTTCGGTAAGTGTTACCTCGCCGATCTTAAGAGCCATGCCGCCGATACCGGAAATAAGGATTACGGAAACCACGAAGAGGTTTCTGTTCTCATTCAGGTCAACGTACTGTATCATCTTAAGACCGCTAACAGCGATAAATCCATAGAGTGTTATGCAGACACCGCCCATTACGCAGCTGGGTATCGATGCAAGGAAAGTTACAAAGGGTCCGATAAACGATGCGATCATCGACAGGATGGCCGTTGCGAATATTGTAATAACGGAAGCGTTTCCGGTAATGGCAACGCAGCCTACCGACTCGCCGTATGTTGTGTTCGGACAGCCGCCGAATATTGCGCCTACGGCAGAGCCGACACCGTCACCGAGAAGTGTTCTGTGAAGACCGGGATTCTCGAGAAGATCACGGCTTATTATATTGGAAAGGTTCTTGTGATCCGCGATGTGCTCCGCGAAAACTACGAATGCAACAGGGATATATGCCACTGCAAGAGTAGCTATGTATTTTCCGTCTACGGCGGAGAAGCCTTTTGCTGCCTCAACGAATGTGAAATCCGGTACCCACTGCATATTGTTGAATACCGAGAAATCAATAAGGATAAGCTCCGTGTTTCCGGTACTCATTCCGATAACCGTAAAGAGTGTGGCTACGATATAACCCACAGCTATACCTATTATAAAAGGAATAAGTTTAACCATCTTTTTGCCGTATACGGAGCAGATCACAACTACGACGAGAGTAACAAGTGAACATATAAGGCTTACCCATGTGTTTGTTGTCATGATATATGCGCTTGCGGAATCGTCATAAGCGCCCGCGAGAGAATCGCTGACAGCGTTTCCGGCAAGTGAAAGACCGATGATAGCAACAGTCGGTCCGATAACAACGGCCGGCATAAGTTTGTTGAGCCATGCAACACCGGCTATCTTAACTACAATGGCTATGATAACGTACACCGCACCGGCGAACATCGCACCGATTATAAGACCGGCATATCCTGCCTGTGTGGAGGCTGCGCCGGCAAATGCTGCAAACATTGAGCCGATAAATGCAAATGAGGACCCGAGGAAAACGGGACTCCTGAATTTTGTGAATAAAAGGTAAACGATTGTGCCGACACCTGCACCGAACAGGGCGGCTGACTGTGACATTCCGTTTCCGACTATTGACGGAACAGCTATCGTCGCGGCAAGTATTGCCAGGAGCTGCTGGAACGCAAATACGACAAGCTGCGGAAATTTGGGCTTGTCGTGAATGTCGTAAATAAGATTCATTGATGGTACCCCCTCGTTATAAAATTTTAAAAATTTTGTTCTAGAAGATAATAAGTCAAAACCCACATCAAGTAAAGGAAATTTCGAAAAAATTCCGATTGCTTTTTTGTGAAAATTTTACATAACCCATGATATAAATATTACATACATCTCGATTAAAATGATTGAAATATATATACTTATGAGGTATATTATGCCTGTACAGATCGGAATGTTTATCAAGTAAAAAGCATATCGGATCAAATTAATTTCAAGGGGGAAATTAGTCATGAAGTCAACATTTTTAAAGGTAATGGGAATCATTATGACGGTGCTCGGCGCAATATCTCTCGTTTCGAGCCTGGCTGCAATTCCGTCGTATTCGTACATCGGGTTCACGCAGATTGCCATCATTTCGCTCATTCAGGCAGCTCTTATGTTTGTTGCCGGAATAGTCGGAATCAAATCTTCAGGCGATCAGCATAAGGCAGCAGGATGCATCGTTTGGGCGTTACTTATGATCATCATGGAGATAGTCGGCATAATCGTACAGTATGCATCAGGTTACGTAGCAGCTTTGGAAGTTCTGTCATATTTGTCAGCGGGAATGACGTCTGTTACGATGGCAATATCCATACCGCTTGGATTTGTTATCCCGGTGCTCTACTTTATCGCTGCATATCGTTTCACAAAAAAGAATGCCTGATACAAAGCACCTAACCGAATATAAGAATTATGGCCGCAGCTGCGATTTGAAACGCAGCTGCGGTTTTTTAGGTCTTTAGGCTCGTTGTCTGCGTAAACTATGAGAAACACGCTTTGCGAGTTTTTTAAGTTAAAACTTGCGGCAGTAGGAAACAGTGTTTATAATTATGTACAGCTATGGAATAAAATAAAGATAAGAAGGCGGAGATGTTATGGCGTCTGCAAGGACAAAAGCGATACTTGCTCTTTTGGACGAAAAATACGGAACGGATTATAAATGCTATCTGAATTATAAAACACCTGAGCAGCTTCTTATAGCGACCATACTCAGTGCACAGTGCACCGATGAACGTGTCAATAAGGTTACGAAAGAACTGTTTGTGAAGTATCCGGATATATCGGCATTTGCAAATGCGAATCTTGCGGAGCTCGAAAAAGACATACATTCTGTCGGGTTCTATCACAGCAAGGCTGTTAATATAATTTCGTGCGCAAAGGATATATGTGAAAAGTATGGCGGTCACGTTCCTTCGTCACTTGAAGAACTGACATCTCTTGCCGGCGTCGGAAGAAAAACTGCGAATGTAATACGGGGAAATGTTTTTGATGATCCCAGCATAGTTGTCGATACTCATGTAAAAAGGATATCAAAACGACTTGGTCTTACGAATGAATCCGATCCGGCTAAGGTTGAGTATGATCTTATGAAGGTTTTGCCTGAGGATCATTGGATACTGTACAATATACAGATAATCACATTCGGGCGTTCCGTATGCATGGCAAGGAATCCGAAATGTGAAGAATGCTTTCTTACGAAATATTGCAGGGAATATAAGAAATGAGTTTTAAATTTTCTTTGAAAAAAATATGGTTTGTACCGGCGCTTTTTGCGGCTGTTGTGTTTTTTTGCGCATTTTGCTTCGGAACTTTAGATGTCAGTGCGGCTGATGGTGATGTGGCGGCCCAGAACGTCTATGTGGAGAACATGAATGTATCCGGTATGAATGCGGATGAGATAAATGCCGTAATACAGCAAAAACTTGCCGAATATTCTGCTTCGGTCATAACGATAAACGTGGGAAGCGCATCTGTGGATGTTACTGCAGGAGAAATGGGTGTATATCTGACAGATTCTGATATTGCGTCGGATATATTACAGATCGGGAACATCGGAAATGTATGGAAAAGATATGAGATAAGCAAGAAACTTGGCGGCAGCGATCAGGTGATATTTGCACTGAATACTGCCGTGTCCGAGGAAGCTGTAAGAAACGTTGTGCAGCAAAAATGTGTTCCGTTAAACACGCAGCGCCAGGATATGACTATTACGATGGGCGACGACGGCAGTTTGCATCCCAGTGATAAGCAGGATGGAATATACGTAAATGAAGACGAAACCGTTTCAGCAATATGCGAATACATGAATAGCGACTGGTGCGGAGGTTATGGCGAGATAGATGCCGTTACCGATATAGATGAGGCTTCGGGGGATGCTTCGTTTTATTCACAGTCGAATGATATTATCGGATCGGGAAGCACATCATTTAATGAAAGTGAAAACCCGAGCCGTACTACAAATATCAATGTCGCAACATCTAGAATTAACGGTACGGTATTGAATCCGGGTGAGGAATTCTCGGCTCTTTCAATAATGGAACCATTTAACGCCGAGAGCGGATACGAAACGGCGCCGTCAATTGAAATGGGTGAGTACGTTAAAACGTATGGCGGCGGTGTCTGTCAGGTATCAACGACGCTGTACAGAGCAGTGCTCGAGGCGGAGCTTGAGGTAACGGAAA
Source organism: uncultured Lachnospiraceae bacterium (assembly GCA_964388555.1). GTDB lineage: Bacteria > Bacillota > Clostridia > Lachnospirales > Lachnospiraceae > Alectryocaccobium. The sequence continues at coordinate 15,063 of CAYMAY010000025.1, read as the reverse complement.
GATCCGAACATTCGAGGATAGTAGGATATGTAGATCCGTCCATGGATGCGGCTGTTGCCGAGGGGGTAAAGGACTTTAAATTTGTTAATAATACGGATTATCCTATATATATAGAAGGGTATGTGTCCGGCGGCACCATCACTTTTAATATATATGGCCACGAAACACGTGATCCCGGTCGAACGATCGAATTTATCGGAGAAGTCATTAAAAGGGACGAAATGGGAACGTCGTATGAGACGGATTCGTCACTTGATATGGGATTGTATGAGGAATCAGCCGGAAGCGATGGCGTAGAAGCACGCGCTATTAAGGTGGTATACCAGAATGGCGTGGAGGAATCCCGGGAGGAAATAAATTACAGTTCATACGAAGAACAGGATCATGTTATAACGGTGGGAACGAAGGGCGCCAGCACGGAGCAGCTTTCCAAGATCCAGGAGGCGGTTGCAAATCAGGACTTAGGCGCAGTAAGCGCCGTAACAGGCAGCATTACGCTGCATACCGATCAGGATGATGAGACTGAAACAGAAGAAACGGCCGAAGAGTAAAACGACAATGAAGAATAGGGACTGATGTGGAAGAATTGAATTTTAAGGCATCCGATGAGGAGCCGGCAATCGTCATTACGAAATACATAGCCTTGCAGGGAACATCTCTCATAGCGCATATGAAGGAAGATGAGCTCGCGGGGCGATTCCATCCGGACATCGTAAAAGCAGCAAAAAACTTTATAAAAGAGTGTGATGTGAGCGCCGAAAGAAAAGTGGTTGAAGAGACATCACCTGCACTTATTATTGAAATGGGCGAGGGAGGTCTTTTGGCAGCACTGTGGGAGGCATCAAAAGTTACCGGCATGGGTGTCGATACGGATCTGAACAAGGTTCCCATAAAACAGGAGACAGTGGAAATCTGCGAGCTTTACGATCTTAATCCATATGAGATAAATTCGGCAGGATCCCTTTTAATAGTTACGTCACACGAAAGAAAAATCTGCGAGGCACTTAAGGATATAGGAGTTAATGCCGCGGTTGTGGGAAGCCTGAATCATGGCAGGGATAAAATACTCAGACACAACGGTATCGAAAGCTGCCTGAACAGACCGGCAGGAAAGATAATTTCGAGAATACTCGATGAGATTTGAGGAGACATCATGGCTTTAAATATAGTTCTGCATGAGCCCGAGATTCCGTCAAATACGGGAAATATCGGAAGAACCTGCGCAGCAACGGGCGCAAGACTGCATTTGATAGAGCCGCTAGGGTTCTCGTTAAGCGAAAAAGCATTAAAGCGGGCGGGCATGGATTACTGGAATGATATAGAAGTTTACACATATCTGGACTATGAGGAATTCCTTGAGAAAAATCCCGGAGCGAAAATATATTATGCCAGCACTAAGGCGAGAAAGGTATACACGCAGGCCTCTTATGAGGATGAGTGTTATATAATGTTTGGTAAGGAAAGCGCAGGGATACCGGAGGAGATACTTCTGAAAAATGAGGAGACGTGCGTGCGCGTTCCCATGGGAGACGGAATACGATCGTTGAATTTAAGCAACTCCGTGGCCATTGTTCTTTATGAGGCACTGCGACAGTTGGATTTTCCGGGACTTGTAAGAGAGGGTGAACTTCACAGATACTCCTGGTAAAGGGAGTTATGTGCGGATATTATTGTGAAAGGGGAGTCGGATGGAGCAAAATAGAAGGGTTGAAGAGCTTTTAAGGGGAGATTTTACGCCTGACCCTCCTGAGCTTTTATCCTCCGTAGAAGAAATAAATATAGATTTAAGACCGGGAGAACAACGCGGTCTGTCCTTTGATATCGGAACGGCGCAGGGGATAAGAATAAGCGGAACTGTGTATTCTGACAGCAGCAGAATAGCTTTCAACAGCAGCAGATTTGCCGGAAATTCCTGTAATATATCGTTTTGCGTGAGCGCGGCCGGACTTGAAGAGGGCAGTGAGGAACGCGGAAGCATTGTTGTTTTAACCGATGCGGGTGAATTAAAAATACCCGTTTATATAAAGGTCTGTGATAAGCTTCCTGAGCCGTATGAAAAGATAAAAACGCTTGAAAATTTCGGAAAACTTGCGTCTGAAGATTTTCGTAAAGCGTTCCATATGTTTACGAATGAGGGCTTTGAGGGACTTTTGCGGGGCAAAAACAGAAAATACATTCCGCTGTACAAGGGACTGTCGCAAAATCCGGTAACATATCAGCACCTGGAGGAGTTTCTTATCGCTACCGGACGAAAAGAAAAGGTATGCATATCAACCGACAAACAGGGCAAACTCTCATACGTGCTGAACAGTTCCCAAAAGGATACTCTTTATATATTTAAGAGCACGTGGGGATATACGCGCATAGAGGTCGAGACGGTTGGCGATTTTATAGATATCGAGAAAAAAATTGTAACTTCAGACGATTTTATAGGCCGTGTTTACGGGCTTGAATATGTTATCAATCGCGAGAAGCTTCGCGGAAGAAAACGTTCCGGAAGCATAATATTAAAAACGGTGTATGGCAAAGAGGAGCTTTTTATAGAGGCATCGCCCTACGAAAATATGGAAGAAATTCCGGGAAGCTTCCAGAAAAGAAACATCATTAAGCTGGCAAAGGCATTTATGGCACTTAATCTGCGGAGGATGGACTACCGTACGTGGTACAGTGAGTCAAGATGTATTTTAGACGAGATTAAGGCGGAATCCTGTGATAGTCTTACGCTTTTAACGGAAGGCTATCTTGCCTATTGTCAGGAGGAGATCGCCTCTCTTGCGAAGCTTATCTGGCCGATAAAAACAGGAGAGATCCGTTTAAATGATCCCCGGGAGAAAGCATTATATCTGTTTCTTGCCAGGGAAGCCGGTCTGCTCCCTTCGGAAAAGCAGAACATCGCACCGATTCTTTATGCATATCTTCGACAGAAACCTTCGGATTATTTTATCCTTGGTCTGTATCTGGATGAGCTGAAAAGAGGTGATTATGAATCTACCCGCGCACTGGCGGAGATGGAAAAAGCCTATGAAATGGGTTGCAACAGCCCGTTTCTGTACTTAAGAGCATGGAAGATCCTAAGCGCTCAGGAGTCGCTGCTGCGCAAGCTTACGCCGTTCATGATAAGGGTTATATACTTTGCGCAAAGGTACGGCCTTATAAATGAAAGCATTGTAATGAGAACGGCGTTTCTTGCACCGAACGTAAAAGGTTTCAGCAGAACGCTTTACAGGTTTTTGGTGCAGAATTACAAAAAATACGGATCCAGAGAGCTGCTTGAGGCTATCTGCCGTCATATCATGAATGATGATCCTGCAAACAGGTCATATCACAAATGGTATGCCGAGGCAGTTGATAAGAATATCAGGCTCACACGTCTTTACGAATATTATATAGAGACAAGGCCGGAAACTCTTGATGAACCGCTTCCGGCACCCGTCAAGCTGTATTTTTCGTACACATCGACTATAAGCGAGCGCAGGAAAGCATTTTTGTATGCCAGCATAATCAACGACAAGGAGAACGATCCCCTTGCGTATGAAAACTGCGCCCCGGCGGCCAGAAGCTTTGCGCTGATGTCAATCAAAAAAGGGCGCATAAACGAATTTTACGCGGTTTTATATAACGAATTTTTTGCCAATTGCGAGGATGCGGAAACGGCAGGCTATCTCTCAGGCGTGCTGTTTTGTCAAAAACTCGTGTGTCATGATGCGAATATAAGGTGTGTGATCGTATGTCATACCGCACTTAACGATATGCAGTCGTACGCCCTGAGTGATGGGACGGCATATCCGAAAATATACGGCGATGACGTTAGGATCCTTTTTGAGGATGACAAGAAACGTCGTTTTGCCGCAACCGTTGATTATGAGCTTAAGCCTCTTATGGATACGGAAAGACTTGCGAAAACGTGTATGAAATTCGGCGTCTGGGATACGGGAATGCAGCTTTACTGCTGCCGTGAGCAGACGTGGAAGACCGAGATCAGCCGCCATAATCTCATGAGCTTTTGGAAGGCTGCGGAAAATGTGTATTTTACCGGTGAGTACAGAGACAGGATACGACGCAAGCTCCTTTCCTACATGGACGAGAATGCCGATAACGCGGATATTATCCCGTACGTCGGAAGCATGAAAGAACTCACATACGGCAGGATAGATAAGAGAAAGACATTTGAGCTTCTTATGAATTGCGGAGCGTATGAGAAGGCTCTTAATCTCGTGCGCAGTACCGGCTTTGAAAATGTAAATGTAAGATCGCTTATGAAGCTTGCTGTATACCGTATAAGGCAGACCGGCGGGAGATGCAATGATGATACGCTGGCCATGGCGGAATATGTATACAGAGAAGGCTTGTATAATGGCGACATACTCAGATTTATAGGAAGATACGGGATATTTGACGTTTCGGAATACGAAGTGCTGATTCGGCGCATGAATGATTTCGGAGAGGATACCTATTATATAGAAGAAAAGTATCTTCTGATCTCGATGCTTACGGTTCAGACAACACACAGAAGCGCGGACATTATGGCATCTTACTGCAAAAAGGCAGGGGAACCGAAGATAATACGTGCGTATCTGAATTTCATTTCATTGCTTTATCTTGTAAAGGATAAGAGTATTGGTAAAGCTGCGGCGGAAATACTCGGCAGGCTGTGCGAGTCGGATTGCAGGGAAAACGCCGTAAGAAATGCCGCCAGACTTAAATATAAGGCCCAGTGCGATACCATAATAGAGAATGACGATATTGAAAAGCTTAAGGAGATGGCAGATTACTGTGCCGAGTGCGGTCTGGTATTGGATTTCTTTAAAAAGCTGCCGCGGGAGATAACAGAAAATTGCAGCCTTGACGATAAGATATTTGCGCAGGAAAGCTTTCCGTCGGGAAGCGGGGTTGTTATACATTACAGGACACAGCGCGAGGGCGGCGAAGCGGGAGAATGGAAGAGTGAGCCGTTTAAGGAATGTATTCCCGGCCTTTACGTAAGAAAGTTTATGCTTTTCTATGGAGAAAGCCTTGTATATTACTGCACCGTATCCGGAAAAGAAGCATTCGATACGGAAAAGAAGACGATAAAGGCACTGGAAAGCAGCGCAAAGGGAAGATCCAAATACTGTCTTTTAAACAGACTTCTGATGTATAAGTCGATAGGAGCTGCTGACAAGGCAGATGAAGTTGCAAGACAGTATATAATGCAGGAAAATATGGTGGAAAAGCTGTTTAAGCTTAAGGAATAGGGTTACCGGGATAACAGTAACAGAGTAGGTGTACGGATGGCAGATACATGTTATATAGGTATTGAGTTAAACGAAAAAACGGCTCAGCTTTGTGTTTACAATAAAATAACGAACGATGCCGATACGATAATCGTTCGCTCAAATTCCGGTATTGCCGAAAATCCGGCTCATATGGCATATTCCGGGGAAGCCGGCAAATGGAAGTTCGGAACAGAGGCGGATTATTTTGCCGCAAATAAAGGTTTTATCCTGTTTGATGACATATTGAATAAATGTATTTCGGGAAGCGGTTTTGAAGCGGATGGAGACAGTTATCCCTGTGCCGTTGTTCTTGGAGAGCTTATAAAAAATATCGTTTCATATGCAGGCATAAAAGATGTTGCCTCAGAAGTATGCGAACTTGTGCTTACGGTGCCGGAGGTAACAAAATCGCTTGCTATTGCTGCGAGAGAGGCATTTTCTTATGTGGGATTAAGCGAAGCAAATTCTCATGTTCAGGATTTTGACGAAAGCTTTTATGCCTATACGTTGTGCCGGAAGAGAGAAGTATTCGGCAGGGATGTCGGGCTTTTTTACTTCAAGGATGACGATACGGTTGAATTTCGAAGACTCCACACAGACAAGAGAACGAAGCCTATGATCGTTATGGTCGGCGATAGTGACTATAAGTCACTTCCGCGGGACAATGATGATCGTGATAACTGCTTTGAAGAATTTGCCGTAGATAATATCTCCCAAAATGACTTTTCGGATTTTTTCCTTGTAGGAAACGGATTTGATAAGAGATGGGCAAAAAAATCCCTTACCGTTCTTTGTGCGAGACAGAGAAAGGTTTTTTACGGAAACAATCTTTTTGCAAAAGGTGCGTGCTTCAGCGCATATGAAAGGCATCACAGAAGCAGGCTTAAGGGAACGCTTTTTCTGGGAAAAGATATCGTCAAAAAAAATATAAGCATAGAGAAAATACAGGTTGACGGGATTGAAACAAACTATCCTATAATCGCAGCGGGTGTAAACTGGTTTGAAGCCGTGGGAGGCTGCGAGATAATCCTAAAGGAAACGGACAGCATCGTATTTGGCACGAGCCGTCTGGAGGATGGAAAACGATCGTCGTGTATTATGTCTCTTGAAGGTTTACCGAAACGACCGGGAGGAGTCACGAGGCTTAAGGTAGAAGCACATTTCGAAAATGCGGAGAAATGTGCCGTTACGGTTAGTGATATGGGCTTTGGTGAGCTTTATCCGTCGTCGAAAATGAGTTGGAGTGACAGTCTTTAATAGTGTTGGTGAAAGTATGGGGAATTGTATTCTTTGCAGACGTCCGGCAGCAAAAAATCCGTTTTACATAGAAAGCGTCTGCCTTAATATTTATTCAATCGAAGAGCTGTGTTTCTTTTTGAAAAATAATCCTGCGCTGGCATATGATGTTATATCGTCACCGTCGCTGGCACAGTGGATCTTTGAGGAATGCGGGATAAAAAGCGTGGTAAAGGAATTTGCCGCACTTCCGACAGACGAAAATAATTCATCGCGGCGGATGTTCTGGATATTTGAAAAAAGTAAGTTCTTTACGGAAAATGAACTGCGGGTTTTAAGAGTGGATATGGAGAAGCTCGATTCGATGGATCCCGTTATAAGACGTAGAAAAAAAGCCGATGCACTGGTAAAATACGGAAAATATAAAAGAGGAATAGAGTGCTATGAAAGCCTTTTGAAGGATGAAAACGTAAAAGAGCTCACGATTCGTGCCGACATATATTACAATATGGGCGCGGCGTTTGAAAGGCTTTTTCAAAGCGGAAGAGCGTTAGAGTGCTTTATTAAGGCGTATGAATGCGAAAGCACGGAGGAAAATCTTAAGGCATGCTTAAACGCGTCGTATTTTGACGGTGGAAGAGAAGCCCTTATCGCGGAAGCGGAAAGACTCGGAGCTAATGAAGGACTTGTGTCGCAGGCAATAGAGGAGGCACAGTCATCTTCGGTATGCGATTTTGCGGATGATCCGTCTTCGAATGCGGATGAGTGGATCCGCACTTATCATATGAATGTGGATAATTGAGGAATTATTATGTTAGATGTATGTTTGTTGGGAACGGGCGGAATGATGCCGCTTCCTTTCAGGTGGCTTACGTCGCTTATAGCGCGTCACAACGGCAGCGGTCTTTTGATAGACTGCGGCGAGGGAACGCAGATAGCAATACAGAAGCTGGGCTGGAGTTTTAAGCAGATAGATACGATATGCTTTACTCATTTTCATGCCGATCATATAAGCGGTCTGCCGGGGATTCTGCTTGCAATGGCAAATGCCCAGAGGACGGAAACCCTAAAAATAATAGGACCTAAGGGGCTGGAGCGGGTCGTAAACGGTCTCAGGGTCATTGCACCGGAGCTTCCTTTTGAGATAGAGTTTCACGAGCTTGCGGATACGGAAGAAAAATTCAGGATAAACGGTTATGAGCTTACCTCATTTAAGGTAAGACACCGTACGATATGTTACGGATATTCCATAGTGATACCGAGAGTCGGAAAATTTGACGTGGAGCGCGCTAAGGCAGCGGGAATACCTCTTAAATACTGGAATCCTCTTCAGAAAGGCCAAACAATAGAAGATGGTGACAAGATATACACGCCCGATATGGTGCTGGGAGAAACGAGAAAAGGGTTAAAGGTTACGTATACCACCGATACCCGGCCGACAGAAGCGATAGTCAAAAACGCGGCAGGTTCCGACATATTTATATGCGAAGGCATGTACGGAGATGAAGATAAAGAGGACAAGGCGATAGAGCATAAGCACATGACGATGCAGGAAGCGGCAAAGATAGCCCTTGCGGCGGATGTAAAAGAAATGTGGCTTACGCATTATTCGCCTGCAACGACACGTCCTGAGTGGTATGAAAAGAAAATAAAGGCTATATTCCCGAATACTGTTATGGGAAAAGACGGGATGACGGCTGAACTTAAGTTCGATGAGGAATAGAAATGGAAGACATTCTTATATTGGGAATTGAAAGCTCATGTGACGAGACGGCGGCATCGGTCGTTAAAAACGGCAGATATGTCATGTCCAACGTCATATCATCCCAGATAGATATACACACATTGTACGGAGGTGTTGTTCCCGAGATAGCCTCCAGAAAACACATAGAAAGAATAGACCAGGTCATAACACAGGCTCTTGATGATGCCGGTGTTACACTGGACGATATCGATGCCATAGGAGTAACCTACGGTCCGGGACTTGTGGGAGCACTTCTTGTGGGAGTGGCTGAGGCAAAGGCGATTGCTTTTGCAAAGAACAAACCGCTTGTGGGTGTGCACCATATAGAAGGACATGTTTCGGCTAATTACATCCAGTATCCAACCCTTGAACCGCCGTTTATGTGCGAGATAATCTCCGGTGGTCATACACATCTTGTTATAGTTAAGGATTACGGTGAATTCGAGATACTGGGGCGCACGAGAGACGACGCAGCGGGAGAGGCGTTTGATAAAGTTGCAAGAGCAATAGGGCTTGGCTATCCCGGCGGACCGAAGATAGAAAAGGCGGCAAAAGAGGGCAACCCCCACGCGATCGAGTTTCCGAGAGCGCATATTGCGGACGCACCGTATGATTTCAGCTTCAGCGGCTTAAAATCAGCCGTGCTGAATTATCTGAACAAGGCAAAGATGACGGGCGCAGAGGTAAACAACGCGGATGTGGCGGCTTCGTTCCAGCAGGCTGTAATAGATGTGCTTACTGACAACGCATTAAGAGCCGCAAAGGACTATAATGTGACATCCCTTGCGCTGGCCGGTGGCGTTTCGTCAAACGGAACATTGCGCGCGGAATTCGAAAGGCTTTGTGCCGAGAGAAAGATGAATTTTTATTGTCCTGCGCCGATACTTTGCACGGACAATGCGGCGATGATAGGCTCGGCGGCGTATTACGAGTTTATAAAGGGGAATGTTTCGGGCTGGGATCTGAACGCCGTGCCGAATTTAAAGCTCGGTGAGAGATAATACGTAATCGATCGTACAGTAGTCTGACGCTTGCCGTTAGACTGTCGTATATAAGTGAGCTTATTATGCAAAAGATTTTTTGAAAGCGAGCAGGCGGGAAGATTTCCCGGCAATTTTCGAATCCAATCCGCACAAAGGCATCGTTGAGACATGCGAGTCATCGAAATACATATACGTGAGATGACGAGCGCTTATGGCTCAACGTGCCGACTGCGTGGTGAGAAAATTGTTGGAAATCGCACTCGCCCTTTACACTGAGAAGTTACTGCAAAATCAAACTCGTCATCCACATTAATGATCTAACATTAACAATACTTGAAAAGGAATATTAACCATGAGCGATAAAAAAATGTGCAGTGCCGTGGTTGTTGCGGCAGGAAGTTCAAGACGCTTCGGCGGTGACAGACCCAAACAGTTTTGTGAAGTAAACGGAAAACCTCTTCTTTACTATAGCTTAAAAACGCTATGCGATTCCGATATCATCGACGAAGTGATAATCGTTACGTCCGAAGAATGGATAGAATATTGTACCGAAGAAATCGTAAGAAAATACGGCTTCGATAAAGTGGATGGCATAGTCCTCGGCGGCGAAACCAGACTTGAATCCGTGCGCGCCGGCGTAATGGTCTGCGATATCGCATCGGATTACGTCTTTATTCATGACGGCGCCAGACCCCTTATCACCGAAGATATAATAAAAAGAGGATACGAAACAGTCCTCAAATACGGCACGGCTATTGCCGCGGTACCGTCATCAGATACCATAAAAATAGCGGATAAAGACGGCGTGGTTATCTCAACGCCCGACAGAAGAAGCCTCTGGCGCATGCAGACGCCCCAGATATTCGATTACAACCTTATATTAAAGGCTTGTTTCGAGATCACCGATGTCGATAAAGAAGAAATAACAGACGATGCGATGCTGGTTGAACGAAAAACAGATACGCCTATACATCTCTTTATGGGAAGCGAAGATAATATAAAAATAACAAATGCAAATGATATGAATATTTTTCTTGCATTACTTGAAAACAGGTGATACAATGTATGGCGTGTCTTTATGCGCGAGCGGAAATAACCCATTCCGACAAGGCGTAAAATCAATGGAGACATGGGAAGGAGGATTCACATGAAGGTAAGATCTTCTGTTAAGCCGATCTGCGATAAGTGCAAGGTCATCAAGAGAAAAGGAAGCATCCGCATTATATGTGAGAATCCAAAGCACAAACAGCGTCAGGGCTGACCCTTAGCTTAACGCAGGTTTGTTTTTAGTTGATATTATAAAGAGATCCATATAGCCCTGAAACGGCTGCTCAGGAAGCTGGTATCGGATGTGCGTTGCTGATGCGCCTCCTTATAATATTGCTTAATACTCTTTCTAACCGTCAAAAAGAAAGAGAAAGGCCGTAAGCGCAAGGGAATAAAGCGCACGGCTGGATGCTCATACCGACATCCCAATTAAGACAGTTAAAAAATTCAAAAATGGAGGAAAAGTCGCATGGCTCGTATAGCTGGTGTAGATTTACCGAGAGACAAACGAGTAGAGATAGGTCTTACCTATATCTACGGAATTGGAAGAGCTTCTTCCAACCGCATCCTTGCAGATGCAGGAGTTAATCCTGACACACGTGTAAGGGATCTAACCGACGATGAAGTTAAGAAAATCGCTTCAGTCATCGATGAAACACAGATGGTAGAAGGTGATTTAAGACGTGAGATCGCTATGAACATCAAACGTCTTCAGGAGATCGGATGCTACAGAGGTATTCGTCATAGAAGAGGACTTCCTGTTCGCGGACAGAAGACAAAGACGAATGCAAGAACACGTAAGGGTCCGAAGAGAACTGTCGCTAACAAGAAGAAATAATAAATAATCGAAGAAAGCGTAGGTTAGTATAAAACATGGCTAAAGTTACAAAAAAGACGACTAAGCGTCGTATTAAAAAGAATGTTGAGCGAGGACAGGCTCATATTCAGTCCTCTTTCAATAATACTATAGTTACTCTGACCGATCTTGAAGGCAATGCTCTTTCATGGGCATCTGCAGGCGGACTTGGATTCCGTGGCTCAAGAAAATCGACTCCTTATGCCGCTCAGATGGCTGCTGAGACAGCTACAAAGGCAGCTCAGGTTCATGGTCTTAAGAGCGTAGACGTATTCGTTAAGGGACCCGGTTCGGGACGTGAGGCGGCTATACGTGCTCTTGCAGCATGTGGCCTTACCGTAACAAGTATTTGTGACGTAACACCCGTTCCCCATAACGGTTGCCGTCCGCCCAAGCGCAGAAGAGTCTGATAGAATCGAGGAGGTCATAACAAAATGGCAGTAAACAGAGTTCCAGTGTTAAAAAGATGCAGATCCTTAGGAATGGATCCTGTATATCTTGGAATAGATAAAAAATCAACGCGTCAGTTAAAGCGCAGCAGCCGTAAGATTTCCGAGTACGGACTTCAGCTCCGCGAGAAGCAGAAAGCAAAATTCATCTACGGCGTATTAGAGAAACCTTTCCGTAACTACTATGAGAGAGCAGACCGCATGAAAGGTCAGACAGGTGAAAACCTTATGACAATGCTGGAGATGCGTCTCGACAACGTTATCTTCCGTCTCGGATTTGCGAGAACAAGAAGAGAGGCTCGTCAGATAGTAGATCACAAGCATGTACTTGTAAACGGCAAGCAGGTAAATATTCCGTCCTATGCAGTTAAGGTCGGAGATACTGTAGAGATCAAAGAGAGCAAGAGATCTTCTACAAGATATAAAGAGATCATCGAAGCTACTGGCGGACGTCTTGTTCCTGCATGGCTTGAGTGTGATCAGGAGAATCTCAAGGGTTCGGTTAAGGAAGCTCCCGCACGTGAAGCTATCGACGTTCCCGTAAACGAGATGCTTATAGTCGAGCTGTATTCTAAGTAATTAACAGTCATCCTAAAAGGAGGAGCAATAGTGTTTGATTTTAACAAACCTAAAATCGAGATTGCGGAACTTTCCGAAGACGGTAGATTCGGTAGATTTGTAGTTGAGCCTTTGGAAAGAGGATATGGTACTACCTTAGGCAATTCTCTGCGCAGAATAATGCTTTCCTCTCTTCCCGGATGTGCGGTTAGCCAAGCTAAGATAGAAGGCGTTCTTCACGAGTTCAGTTCCATTCCGGGAGTCAAAGAGGACGTGACTGAAATAGTCATGAACCTCAAGAGCCTTATCGTAAAGGACAGCAGCGACAACGGTCAGCCTAAGATCGGATATATAGATTTCGAGGGCGAGGGCGTTGTAAGAGGTTCGGATATTCAGCTTGATTCCGATCTGGAGATAATGAATCCTGATCAGGTAATAGCAACATTAGGCGGTGGCGCAGACAGTCGTCTGTATATGGAGCTTACCTTTACAAACGGACGCGGATACGTAAGCGCCGAGAAGGGAAAGCAGGAGGATGCTCCTATCGGAGTTATCGCCATAGATGCCATCTATACGCCTATCGAAAGAGTAAACCTTACTGTTGAAAATACACGTGTAGGTCAGGTTACCGATTATGACAAGCTTACTCTTGATGTTACCACAAAGGGAGTCCTTTCCGCAGATGAGGCTGTAAGCCTTGCTGCAAAGGTTCTCAGCGAACATCTTAAGCTCTTCATCGACCTTTCCGAGCATGCAAAGACAGCAGAAGTAATGGTAGAAAAAGAGGACGAGGACAAAGAGAAGGCTCTCGATATGAAGATAGATGAGCTTGAACTTTCCGTTCGTTCCTACAACTGCTTAAAACGTGCTGGAATCAACACCGTAGAGCAGTTGTGCAATAAGACTCCGGATGAGATGATGAAAGTCCGCAACCTTGGACGCAAGTCTCTCGAGGAAGTTCTTGCAAAGCTTAAAGAGCTTGGGCTTTCATTAAGCCAGGGCGAAGAAACTATCCAGTAAGTTTTATCTTACTGAATAAGGGTTGCCGGGATGAATGAACGGTAACCATAACGGCACGCGCAAGCAAAGCCGGAAATATATTTGTAGAATAATACGGGATATCAGTAAATCCGAAGAAGTGTGAGTCCCGTACCACAAATGGAGGAAAATCAAATGTCAGGTTACAGAAAACTCAGCAGAACAACTGACCAGAGAAAGGCACTTTTAAGAAGCCAGGTTACGGCGCTTTTATATCATGGAAAGATCCGTACCACCGAGAGCAAGGCGAAGGAAATCCGTAAGATAGCAGAAAAGCTTATCGCTATGGCTATCAGAGAGAGAAACAACTTCGAAGAGGTTGAGGTTACGGCTAAAGTTCCGAAGAAAGATGCTGACGGCAAGAGAGTTAAAAAAGTAGTAGACGGAAAGAAAGTCACAGTATACGACGAAGTCAAGAAGACAGTTAAGAAGGATATGCCCAGCAGACTTCATGCAAGACGTGAAATGCTTAAGGTATTCTATCCTGTGACAGAAGTTCCACAGCAGAATAAGGGACGTAAGAAAAATACAAAGAGCATTGATATGCCGGCTAAGATGTTCGACGAGATCGCTCCGAAGTATCTTACACGTAACGGCGGTTACACACGTATCGTTAAGATCGGACCGCGTAAGGGCGACGCTGCGATGGAGGTTATCATCGAGCTCGTTTAATTATCTGATTATTTAATCGTTCTGTCGCTGCTTCATTACAGTTGACTCGGATTAAAAAAATGTTATAATGAGTTCAACGTGTAAATATACCCAAGCAGTTGTATACGGACACAATTTACAACTGGAGGGAGGTTAGGAAAAAGTGTCGAGCATTATCGTAAAGGAAAACGAAACTCTTGATAGCGCACTTCGTCGTTTTAAGAGAAGCTGTGCTAAGGCGGGAATCCAGCAGGAAATCCGTAAGAGAGAGCATTACGAGAAACCGAGCGTTCGCCGTAAGAAAAAATCCGAGGCGGCAAGAAAACGTAAATTCAACTAAATCGGTTAAAACAATGATACAGCCACGTGCAAAAACGTGGCTGTTCTTCGTATTAGCCGTAAGGACATTATCATGAGTGAGTCCATTTCACATTATGTAATAAAAAAGGATTCCGTCAGATTAAATTCAGGCGGATTCAGAGCTGTATTTTTAAGTGATATGCATAACCGCATCTGGCGTGATGATATTGATTATGAGATATCAATGATAGAGGCGCAAATGCCGGATATCATTCTCTGCGGCGGAGATATGATCGAGGCAAAACCCGGTCTGGAGAATCGCAATCTGCAAAATGCAGCTTTTTTCTTAAGAAAGCTTTCCGAAAAATACAGAATATATCATGCTTTGGGAAATCACGAATACCGCATGAAAATATATCCTGAGACGTACGGAAGTATGTACGACGAATATATGGAGGCTTTAAGCGGCTGTGATATCGTATGGCTTGATAACGAATCGGTTGACATAGAAGTAAATTCTATACCTGTTACTCTGTACGGACTCAGCATTACGCGAAAGTATTATAAGCGCTTTGACAAGGTAAAACTGCCGGTCTCATTTATAAATAAGGCGGTAGGAGAGCCGAAAAAAGACAGGTTTAATATTCTTCTTGCGCATCATCCGAGATACGCGGGCGCTTATTTGAACTGGGGAGCCGATCTTGCCTTGTGCGGGCATTATCACGGAGGTGTTATGCGCCTTAAAGGAAACAGAGGGCTGGTTAGTCCGGATCCTTCCATCTTTACGCATACGGCTCACGGTTGTATAGAAAAGAACGGAAAGAATGTAATTATAAGTGCGGGAATGGGAGAGCATACGATACCGTTCCGCATAAGAAATCCGAGGGAAATAATCGTTATAGATACGGAGATATGGTAATATGCAGTTATCGGTAAAGCTGACGGC
>CAYMAY010000024.1:0-19112 GCA_964388555.1 uncultured Lachnospiraceae bacterium | reverse complement strand
GTTTGTGTTTCTTTTGTGTCTCTCACGTGACAGCTTGTTTATAATACCACCCGTCTATATCTTTGTCAACAGCTTTTTTAAATTTTTTTAAAAATATTTTTTCCGGCGAATTTTGCCCGGAAAACCAGCTGTTTCTGTCCTGCTGCATGTGCTGCCCAAAAGTCTCAATACGCCCTTATTACATAGTATCCGTCGGAGGCTGCTATAGCGTATCTATTGCCGCCTAAAGGCTCTGCCTCTCTAATAAGATAATCGGTCTTTCCGTCAAACTTCAAAACGCCCGAAAGCGCGTACACCTGTATTTCACTTCTGTTATAGAACATTATACGATCGTCGTAAGCTTCTATAGAAGTATATGAAAAATCCGTTGTTATCCTGCATTTCTCGGAACCGTTACAATTATATACGACTATCTCATGGCCCGAATAGTCGTTTCCCTGCATAACGTAACCAAAGCATTTTTCACTTGCAAAAACACTCTGTGCGCTGTCTTCCAGCTTTATCATGCTGCATTCTTCGACACTTCGCCCGCATTTATACACGGTTATCTGTCTTGCGCCGAAGGCAGCAAACCGGCTTCCCGACATATATTCTATGTCAGGGATTATGTTGTCGGAATACGAAAAGCTGCCCGTTATATTATTTGACGCACTCTGGCCGTCAACGCCGAAATCATAAAAGATCACGTTTGATGTGGATACTCCCTGCACAAATGTCAGATAGCTGACGGCAAGATCCATACCATCGTCTGATAGAGCTATATCCATCGGATATCCGTCGCTGGCCATGGTTGTCTTAATGGTAGCTATTACATCTCCGCTCTTATCGTAATAATTTATTTCCGCACGGCTGCCGTCATCAGTAAGGACGGCCACATTGCCGTTTTCCGAGACCTCTGCTCTTACTATCGGCAGTTCCGTTGTGAAAGTGCCGATCTGTCCGCTTTTATCGCATACAACGACACGTGTCGCATCCTTGTCGTATATGACAGCAAGATTTCCGCACGTATCCACCTTCGCATCGCTCATGCTATACTCTATCTGCCAGATAGTCTCATTTTTGCGATCCATGAGGATTGATGAATCCGATGCGCATTTAAGTATATTCCCGTCAACAGGATAATATGAATATGCCAGCGTATTCTCGCCGGTATCCGATATTTCCACCGTATAATTTTTATACTGCCAGTAATGGACAGAAGACAGTATTATTATCAGCAAAAACAAAACAAAACCTCCGATGATAAGTTTTTTTCTCAGAGGTCTGCTTATTTTTTTTGAGCCAAAATTAAATTTCCGCTTAATCTTATTTGTAATAGGCATTTGTTAAAGTTCTGTTCTTCCCTCCAAGGCTCTCAGAAGAGTAACCTCGTCCGTATATTCTATGTCGCCTCCAACAGGCACACCGCTTGCAATGCGCGTAACCTTTATACCGGTCGGTTTTATAAGCTTGCTTATATACATAGCCGTTGTTTCGCCCTCGAGGCTGGAATTTGTCGCAATTATAACTTCGTCCGTAGGCTGTTCAAGTCTCTTAATAAGCTCCTTAAGACGTATGTCCTCAGGTCCTATTCCCAGCATCGGCGATATAGCGCCCTGAAGCACATGATAGACACCGTTGTACTTTCCGGTTTTCTCATACGCCGCCAGGTCGCGTGGATTCTCAACGACCATGATTATGCGCCTGTTTCTGTTTTCATCAGCGCATATGGGACATATTTCTTTATCTGTAAGGGTATGACACACACTGCACTCGTGTATGTTGCTCTTGGCGCCCCTTATTGCATCCGCCAGCGCATCCACATGTTCTTCAGGCATGTTGACGATATGAAAAGCAAGACGCTGAGCCGTCTTCTGGCCTATGCCGGGAAGACGCCCCAGTTCTTCTATGAGACTTTTCATATGTCCGCTGTAGTATTCCATTAAAGTCCGAGCCCCGCGAGACCGCCCAGCTTAGACATTCCCGCCGCACTTGCCTCATCTACCTGTCTGAGTGCTTCATTTACAGCAGCAGTTATCATGTCCTCAAGCATTTCTATATCGTCGGGATCTACCGCTTCCTCCGAAAGTTTTACCTTGAGCACCTCACGTTTTCCGTTTACCGTTACTTCAACGGCTCCGCCGCCTGCAGCAGACGTAAACTCTTTTTCCTCAAGAGCCTTCTGCTGTTCTTCCATCTGACGCTGCATTCTCTGCGCCTGCTTCATAAGATTATTCATATTGCCCATTCCCATTCCGCCGGGAAATCCGCCTCTTTTTGCCATGTTCATTCTCCTTTTTTACTCTATATCTACGGGCATGTTCACGACTTCCCTGAGCTTTTCGTCTATAGGGATGCTCGCGAGCTCTTTGCCCGCATTTTCATTCTTTACGTATTCTATGTCCACGCTTCTTCCGGACACGCTTTCTATCGCGCGTATTACGTCCGCACGAACCTCTTCCTTCTGCAGATGCGCATATGCCGTCTCATCAACCACAATGTAAAGCCGGCTTGATCCGGTGTTGCTGTCATATTTAATGCCGGCATTGCTTAAAAAGCCTCTTGTGACAGGGCTTTCCACAGCCGCAATGATCTTTCCGCGGCTTTGCGCAATACGGACAAGTTCCTCCGGCGCGGCCTTCTTAAGCTTTACTTCCTTAACAGGCTCCCCGGCGGCTTTTGCAGACTCTTCCCTCGCGGCCCGGGGCGGCTCTGAATAAAAGCTTCCGCTTTCGAGCTTTTCCTCCACCACGTTAAGTCTCTGTGAAAGAGACGACATGTCTTTTTCCGTCTGTGGACGGCACATGCGTATAAGTGCCATTTCGATATAGACTCGCTTCTGCGTGATATTTCTCAGTGAGCCCATAAGCTCCGAAAAGATTCTTATATAGCGCATAACGGTGTCATTGTCTATATTTTTGCCCGTTTCCTTTAGTATAGCTATATTTTCCGATGACATATCGAGTATATCTTCGAGATCTACCGCATTTTTTGCCAGCAGGAGATTTCTGAGATACCACGTGAAATCCGAGACAAAATACGACATCTCACGACCTTCTCTTACAAATTCATCAAGGGAACGTATGCATCCCGAAACATCACCCTTTATAACGCTTTCAAGCAGTCTTTGGAGCTGTTCAACATTTGCCGTACCAAGCACGTTCAGAACCTTATCGTATGTAAGCTCCTCATCTATGTAGCACGACACGCACTCCTCCAAAAGACTGAGTGCGTCTCTCATGGAACCGTCTGCCATGCGGGCTATGTAATTTATTCCGCTTTTTTCCGCCTTTATACCCTCTTTATCGAGAAGTTCCTCTATCCTGCCGGATATGGTTTCGACGCTCATTCGCCTGAAATCGTATCGCTGACATCTCGAAAGGATCGTAACGGGAATCTTAGCGGCTTCCGTCGTAGCAAGTATAAATATAACATATTCCGGCGGTTCTTCAAGGGTTTTAAGCAGGGCATTAAACGCGCCCGTGGAGAGCATATGCACCTCATCGATGATATAAACCTTGTATCTGCCCTCCGTCGGTCTGTACGAGACCTCCTCACGTATATCCCTGATATTATCGACGCTGTTATTTGACGCCGCATCTATTTCTATTACGTTTGACGAATTGCCTGCCGCGATGGACCTGCACAATGCGCACTCTCCGCACGGGCTACCGTCCACGGGAGATTCACAGTTTACGGCCCGGGCGAATATTTTTGCAACGGTAGTCTTTCCCGTTCCCCTTGTGCCGCAAAAAAGATAGGCGTGGCCTATGCGGTTCGCCATTATTTGGTTTTTCAGAGTTGTTATTATATGTTCCTGTCCCTTGACGTCCTCAAACTGCGCAGGACGGAACTTTCTGTATAACGCGGTATAGCTCAAAATACTTCCTCGCCTGTTCTATGCTGATTGACAAAAGTCCGAATGCAAGTTATACTTTCCTAATCCGTGCAGCCGGGGAGATAGCGGTGCCCTGTACCTGCAATCCGCTACAGCAGGGGTGATGCCGAACGGAGGAACGTGAGCTGCGGAGCTGCCTTTTATAAGTGGCGCCGACGCTTGGGTCTTACGCAACATGAACTCATGAACCGTGTCAGGGCAGGAATGCAGCAGCACTAAGTGAAACTTCGTGTGTGCCGTAAGGTCGCCTGGGCTGAGTTAACTGTAAAAGTAACGTCCGCGGAATCGTTTCGAAGTAAGGCGCACGGATTTTTTTATGCATTTTTGCATTATACACTTCATTTGAAATTTCAACAAGACGCAAACAACAAACAAGGCTGTCAACCGACAGCCTCATCTACGTATCTTTTCAAGACCGCGTAGGCGGTACTTCCCGAGAATCCCCTGCCGGCTAAAAATCTGCACAGCTTCGCATATTCCTTATCCTCCAATTCATGCGGTTCTCCTGCCTTTTGAAGCAAAAGCGAATAAGCAATATCCTCTTCGGGCTCCTCGATAGTTTCCAACGCGGCATCTATGTATTCCTGCGAAATACCCTTTCGCAGGAGCGCGATCTTTATCGCATTGCGTCCTTTTTGGCCGATATGGGACTCGGCATACAGCTGCGCATATTCGGCGTCGTTAAGATATCCGTAGTATTTTGCATATTCCACGGCTCTGTCTATTTCTTCGTCTGAGAAGTTTTCGAATTCCGACAGCTTTTCTCTAAGCTCGAATTCGCTCCTCATGCTGTAATTTAATATTTCAAGAGTCTTCTGCTCTACGGATTTTCTTGTTCTTTTATGCTTCCTCTGCTGCATTTTGAACTAACCCGTAAGCCTCCCTTACCTTACTCTCGATCTCGTCCATTATCTCAGGATTTTCCTCGAGGAAGGTCTTGGCATTTTCACGACCCTGGCCTATTTTCTCGCCGTTATACGCAAACCAGGCTCCGCTCTTCTGGACTATATCCTTCTCAACGGCAAGATCTATAAGATCTCCGGATTTTGATATTCCCTTGCCGTAAACAATATCGAATACAGCCTCCTTAAATGGCGGCGCAACTTTATTCTTTACGATCTTTACTTTTACGTGATTTCCTACGGGATCGTTTTTGACCTTTATCACCTCAACTCTGCGGACATCCATGCGGACAGATGAGTAGAATTTGAGCGCACGTCCTCCCGTTGTTACCTCCGGTGAGCCATATACGACACCGACTTTTTCTCTGAGCTGATTGATAAATATAACAATACAGTTTGTTTTTGAAATAATAGATGTAAGCTTTCGGCATGCCTGCGACATCATTCTCGCCTGGAGGCCGACAGGAATTTCACCCATATTTCCCTCTATCTCCGCCTTCGGAACAAGAGCCGCAACGGAATCCACAACGATTATATCCACAGCGCCTGAGCGAACCATGGTCTCTGTTATTTCAAGTGCCTGTTCTCCGTTGTCAGGCTGGGAAATATAGAGCTCATCTATGTTTACACCTATATTGCTTGCGTATACGGGATCCAGGGCGTGCTCGGCGTCGATAAAGCCGGCTATTCCGCCTCTTTTCTGAACCTCCGCTACCATGTGAAGCGCAACCGTCGTCTTTCCTGATGATTCAGGTCCGTATATTTCGATTATCCTGCCCTTCGGCACACCGCCTACGCCAAGTGCGATATCGAGGCTGATGGAGCCTGTCGGCACTGCTTCCACATTCATATTCTGGGCTTCCTCGCCCATCTTCATTACAGCACCTTTTCCGAACTGCTTTTCTATCTGGCCCAGTGCGGCCTTAAGCGCATCTTCTTTTGTGCTGAAATTTTCTTTTTCGATCTTTTTCTCGTTTGCCATTAAAGCCTCCGTTCCAGCACACCGATCCTTAATAACGACTGACAAACGCAGCGGTCACTTCTCAATCGATGCATTATTTAAAAATCTTTCGATAACATTGGGAATGCGGGCGATCTGCCCATCAGATACTATATTTATACCATCCCAACGTTAATTATGTCAACCGTTTTCGGTGATTGAGTCGTACAGATCCATGTATTCCTTAACAGACGCGTTCCATGAGAAATTCTTCTGCATTCCGCGTTTTACCATGGCATTCCATACCTTTCTGTCATCATAGAATACACCCTCTGCACCCCGCACCGTACCCAAAAGAGCTTCGGGTGAATACATGTCGAAGGTAAATCCCGTACATTCCTCCGGATTTTCAAAATACGGGATAACGGTGTCATTCAAACCACCGGTTCTCCTTACTATT
Source organism: uncultured Lachnospiraceae bacterium (assembly GCA_964388555.1). Classification (GTDB taxonomy): domain Bacteria; phylum Bacillota; class Clostridia; order Lachnospirales; family Lachnospiraceae; genus Alectryocaccobium. The sequence continues at coordinate 12,933 of CAYMAY010000024.1, read as the reverse complement.
GGAACTGTTCCGTAACGCATGCTTATGATCTGGCTGAGTCCGCAGGGTTCAAAAAGTGACGGCATAAGGAAAGCGTCCGATGCCGCATAAATCCTGTGGGAAAGCTCCTCGGAATATCTTATATTTGCGGATACATTTTCCGAATAAACGGCTGAGAAATATTTGAATGTGTTTTCAAAACGCTTTTCACCCGTTCCGAGAACTACTATCTGTACCTCATCCTGCATAAGATCGTTCATTATGCAGCTTATCAGATCCATTCCCTTTTGATCGGTAAGTCTGGAAACTATACTTATGAGCATTATATTGGGGTCGACCTTAAGACCCAGCTCCTTCTGAAGCTCCGTCTTGTTTTTCTTCTTTGCCCTGATAAATGCCTTCGAACTGTAATTTTCAGCAAGTGCTCCGTCCGTTGCCGGATTGTAGACATCGTAATCTATACCATTTACGATTCCGGACAGGTCATATTTTCTATACGAAAGGAGCGGATCGAGACCCTCACCGTATTCTCTTGTGCATATCTCTTTTGCGTATGTATGACTGACTGTCGTAACCTTATCGGCAAGAGCTATTCCGCCCTTTAAAAGGCTGCCTACACCATAGAATTCCAGCTTGTCATAGTCGAAATATTTGTCCGAAAGTCCGGTTATATGCTTCATCTCGTCGATATCCCAGATTCCGCGGAATTTCAGGTTATGGATTGTCATTATGCTCTTTATGTCGCCGTACATCGTTCCGGGATAACTCCATGCTTTAAGATACACGGGGATAAGCCCTGTCTGCCAGTCGTTGCAATGGATTATGTCCGGCTTGAAATCTATTACAGGGAGCATTGAAAGCACGGCACGGCAAAAATAAGTGAATTTGCCGAGATCCCATGGCATTCCCGCATATGGCTCATTACCGCTGAAATACTCTTCGTTGTCGATAAAATAAAAATGAACACCCTCGTAGTCTGTCTCGAAGATACCGACATGTTTTCTGCCGCTGTTCATATCTATTCCGAAGCTGGTGACAAATCTGAGCATGCTTTCGTACTTTTTTTTCATGCAGAGATACTTCGGCAAAACGACGCGTACATCATATTTATCCTTCGGAAAATACTTTGGAAGTGCGCCTGCAACATCCGCAAGCCCGCCTGTCTTTATAAATGGAACACACTCCGAAGCTGCTATCAGAATTTTTTTCATAACCTTCTCCCTTTCACATATTACTGTTATCATATATGTTTAAAGCTTCCCGCGCTACGACAGCATCCGATTTATACGGCTGTGAGCCGTGCGCAACCTTTTGTGACCTTTCAGAACCCTTGCCCAGCAAAAGCACCACTGACGGCTCATCGCACGAAAGAATCGCCGCCTTTACCGCCTCTTCTCTGTCCTCTATGACTTCATATCGGCAACCCGTCTTGTCTATATAAGTTCCCACCTGGGCGCATATATCGCTTACGCTTTCGTTTGCAGGATCGTCTGCAGTAAGATAGATGTAGTCGCTCAGCTCTCCTGCCGCAAGACCCATGCCCTCGCGCCTGTTAAGAGCCTTTCCGCCAGTGCATCCGAACACGGTTATTATCTTTCTGTCTTTCCAGCGCCTTCTGGCGGCTCCTATCCTGTTTCTGAAGCTAATGCCGTTGTGGGCATAATCCACCATAACATTGATCCTGCCGTCACGGCTTGAATATTCTTCTCCGCGACCCGGAACTGTAATCCTCTTAAGAGCCTCATACATTGCCTCGTAAGGAATTCCATACTTAAACGCCACCCCGATAGCCGCAAGTGCATTCTCGATATTATACAGCCCATCCATGTTCAGCAGAAATTCATAATCTTTGCCGTCATATCTTGCGGTAAACGCCGTCTGCGCACCCATTTCCCGGGCATTAACGGCGATAATATCGGCACTGTTTTCCATGCCGAACGTAACAGTATCACCGGCATTTTTCGCCTCAGACAAAACCCTGTCCAACTTATCCATATCGGCGCAGATAAGAGACGATCTGCACTGCGAGAATATCTTAAGCTTTGAAGTAAAGTAATCCTCAAAGTCCGAATGTTCCGCCGGACTTACGTGATCCTCGGAAATATTCAGAAATATCGCCGTATCAAAGCAGATTCCGTCCGTTCTCTTATATTTAAGAGCCTGGCTCGAAACCTCCATTATGATATGGTCTATACCGCTGTCGCAGGCATTTCTGAAATGGCGATAAAGTTCGAATGACTCCGGGGTGGTTATTCCGGTGCTTATACGCTCTTTTCCGTCATACGTCTCGACGGTGGTGATAAACGCCGCCTCATGACCGGCATTCATACGAGCCGCCTCATCGAATATTGCCTTTATGTAATAAGCGGTGGTCGTCTTGCCCTTTGTTCCCGTGATTCCGATTATCTTGAAATCCTCCGGGATATCATAAAACATCCTGGCAATAGGCGGCATGGCGTCTCTTATGTCTTTTACGATGACGCACGGAGCTCCCGCAATATCGTAATCCGTTTCGCTTACGTATCCGATGCAGCCGTCATTTATAGCATTCACAAGGAACTCTTTTTTAAATGCCGCGCCTTTGCACACGAAAAGACAGCCTTTGCAAGCCTTTCTCGAATCGTATGTTATCGACGTAACGCTCTCATTACCTTTTTCATAAAGGCCGGCGTTTACGACAAGACCGCTTCTTTTAAGCATGTCCACATACTCACTTAAGCTCTTTATCTTTTGCGAATTATGCATATCATATCCTCGGCTTTTCGGGGAATCCCACTTTCTTCTGCACCTTGCGGAGCGTCTTATTTGCGTAATATCCCGCCTTTTCGGCATTTTCCTTTATTATCTTATCTATATAAGCTTTATCAGACTCCAGATCCTTCATTCTTTCGTGAAGCGGATGAAGAATGCTGTTTATGGCATCGGCAACGGCGTCCTTAAATACTCCGTAGCCCTGTCCGTCAAACTCTTTTACAACATCGTCAGGTGTTTTACCGGTGCATGCACTGTATATGTCTATAAGGTTCATGACTCCCGGCTGTGAATCGCTGTATCTTATAACGCCTTCCGAATCGGTAACTGCTCTCTTGCACTTTCTGCGAACAGTATCCTCATCATCCATAAGATAGATACTGCCGTTGGGATTCTCGTCCGATTTTGACATTTTCTTCGTGGGATCCTGAAGGCTCATGATCTTCGCGCCCTGTTTTCCTATATAAGCCTCGGGAATCGTAAATACATCTCCGTATACGTTGTTGAAACGCTCCGCGATATCACGGGTTATCTCCAAATGCTGCATCTGATCTATTCCCACGGGAACGAGATCCGTCTGGTAAAGAAGTATATCAGCCGCCATAAGAACGGGGTATGTAAACAGACCCGAATTTATATTGTCGGCGTGTTTTGCGGATTTATCCTTGAACTGAGTCATACGGCTGAGCTCGCCCATGTATGTGAAGCAGTTAAGGATCCATGTAAGCTCGGCGTGGGCCGATACGTGTGACTGATAATACAGGCAGGCCTTTTCCGGATCGATTCCGGCCGCTATAAAGAGTATTATAAGATTTCTTGCTCTTTTGCGAAGAGTGGCGGGATCCTGTCTTACCGTTATGGAATGCATGTCGGCAACGCTGAAAAAGCATTCATACTCATTGCTTAAATTTACCCAGTTTTTAAGCGCTCCGAGGTAATTTCCGAGGGTAAGATTTCCCGTGGGCTGCATTGCCGAATAAAGTACTTTTTTATCGTTAAACATTTACTTGTTCTCCTTATAATCTTCGATAAGCTTCTTAAATGCCGGAAGCGAACGTTTTATCATATCTGCGCTGACGCAGTAAGAGATCCTCACGTATCCCGGCGCGCAGAAGCTGTCTCCCGGCACGAGAAGAAGCTCGTATTTCTTTGCTTTCTCGGCAAATGCGGTCGCGTCATCCTCAAGAGCCTTGACACAAAGATAGAAGGCTCCGTCCGGATATATGCACTTGTAGCCGTATTCGGTCAGCGTGTTGTAAAGAAGCTCTCTGTTGTATTCATATTCTTCAAGAGACGGGCGGCACGATGTGCATTCACCCACAACCTTCTGGAGGATTGTCGGTGCGCATACGTATCCCAGCGAACGTCCCGCTCCGCAGACAGCCGCATACAGCTTTTTGCTCTCACAGACATCGTCGGATATGCAGATGTATCCTATACGATCGCCGGGAAGCGAAAGTGATTTACTGTATGAATAACAGAGTATCGTATTTTTATAGTATTTCGGCAGATGCGGAACTGTTTTTCCGTAAACAAGCTCTCTGTAAGGTTCGTCGGCGATCAGGAATATGGGATGACCGTACTGTTTTTCCTTATCCTCAAGAAGCTTCGCCACTGCGCAAATATTCTCTTCCGTATATACAACGCCGGATGGATTATTCGGCGAATTTATTATGATAAGCTTTGTTTTCTCATTTATTGCCGCGCTCAGTTTATCTATATCAGGCTGAAATGTATCGGGATCTGTCGCAACGGGTTTGAATTTGTATCCCGTGCTTTCCGAAAATACGGTGTATTCCGGGAAAAACGGCATAAGCGTAAGGGCCTCGTCGCCCTCTTCGAACAATGCTGCAAGAGATATCTTAAGGGCTGCAGCCGCGCCGCATGTCATGTAGAAGTTATCCGGTGTGTAAGACGTTCCGAAACGCTCGTTGAGATCATCCGCGATAGCCTTTCTTACACCGGCATCGCCCTGAGCCGGCGTATATCCGTGAAGCTCAAGAGGTGCCTTCTCCTTTAACAGCTTTATAAAGCTCTCAGTAACCTTTGCAGGCGGCTCAACCGACGGATTTCCGAGGCTGAAATCATATACATTTTCATCCCCTATCTGTGCTTTTCTCTTTAATCCATATGCAAATATTTCGCGTATTGCGGAGCTCTGAGCTCCGTATCCGTACATTTCCTCTGAATACATAACATTACTCCTTTAGATCAAACATTTTCTGCTACAGTTTATCACATCAAACGAGGTTTTTACACTATATTTTTGCGATCGCACCATATACGTACCATCACATCTATCAGATATAAATGCATTTTTTCAAGTGCGAGGAATAAATAACCTTTTCTTTTATGGGTTTGGGCAGGTCGCGTCCGAGGGCATCGGCGTAAACGTCCAGCTGGGTTTTATATTTTTTGACCAGCTCATCGCCAACCCCGCTGCCTACGTAATCAGTCTTGTAGTCTACCAGCACGTATCCGTCGTCTTCCTCAAAATACGCGTCGATCACACCCTGCACCACGATATCATCCATATCGCTCCAATCAGAATTTACGCTGGCCGACGACATAAGCGCGGTAAAAGGTCTTTCCCTGTATAGTCTGCCCTGCGCACTGGCAAAGGTCATTCTTTTTCCAAGGGGCGACTGTGCAAAGCTTACGAAATCCCTGATATAAATCTCCTTTGACTCCGCCTCCGATATCAGCTTTTTATCAGTCAGTTCCTGAAGCATTGTACTAAAACATTCATACAGTTTTTTCTCGTCACAGTCGTTTAGGCGGTCATAATCGATATAACGCCAGAATTTATGATACGCCGTTCCTCTGAAGGCTCCGCTCTTTTCCTCATTTTCCTGCATAAATTCCGGAATATACGGCACAGGAACGGGCTCCTCTTCCATTCTCTCGCCTGTCTGTTCGTCATCCGAAACGTATTTAAGCCTCTTTATATCGGAAACACTTACCTTAATAGGAACTTCCATGCCCTTTTCAAAGGGATATTTATAAGCATCGACCTCGTCAAAAAGCCTGTGCAGCCTTTCATCATATATCTTATGTGATCCGGTTTTCGGCAGCATTTCCAGATTTTCAGAAAGCTTTCCCGCCTCAGCATTTTTCACGCGCTCAAGGCCGGCTTCCGATACGATTCTGCTCACGACATAGTCTCCCTCATCGGTAAAATGTTCGTCGTATGCTCCGGCATATTTTGCAAGAGGCTCGAACATTTTATGATCCGAGAATGCCATCAAAATGATATCCAAATACGAATTTGCCGAAAGCAGCGACCTGTAAGAAGGCTTTGCACCGCCTTCTTTTTTATCCAGTGCCTTTTGTATTCGCTTATCCAGATCCTTGGCAGCCGCGGTTATATAAAGCTTTTTCTTGGCACGGGTCAGTGCCACGTAAAGCACACGCAGTTCTTCGCTCTTGTCTTCTTTAACCATGGCGTCGGCAATCCGCTTTTTATAAAATGTCGATTTTTTTCTGCCTGTGTTTATATCGGCAACATCTATTCCTATTCCCAGCTTTTCGTGTATAAGGATTTTCTCGTTAAGCCCGGTTTTATTGAACTGTTTCGCGCAGCCGCTTAAGAACACGACAGGAAACTCCAGTCCCTTGCTCTTATGTATCGTCATGACGCAGACCGCGTCGCCATTTCCGGAAAAAACTCCCGCCTCTCCTATGTCCTCGTCGTCTTTTTTAAGCTCCTCGATATATCTTACGAAATTAAAAAGCCCGCTGTAGCTGGTCTTCTCGTAGGAATATGCTCTCTGCATGAGCATGTCGAGATTAGCCGCTCTCTGAACGCCTCCCGGCATAGCCGCCGCATAGCTTCTGTAGCCTGTTTTTTCGTATATTTCATTTAAAAGCCTGTGTATCGGCGTATAGGATGATTTTTCCCGCAGTTCGTGATACGTCTCAAAAAAAGCTTTAAGTTTTTCCACAAGAACGCGGTCGTCGCCGTTTTTGACATATTCCAGCGCGGCTCTGTAAAATCTCCCGTTTCCGCCGCCGATCCTTATTCTCGCCAGCTCGTCCGTCGTGCATCCCACTATTGGCGAAAAAAGGACAGCCGCAAACGGAATATCCTGCAGCGGATTATCTATTATATTTATGTAGCTTAAGATGGTCGAGACCTCGACTGTGGTAAAATAGCCGGTCCTCGATTCGGTATACGCGGGTACTCCCTCTCTTTGGAGAATCTTGCTCATTTCCTGCGCCATGGTTCCTGTTCTGACAAGCACGGCACAATCCCCGTATCCGATATCACCCGGTGATGCAAGACCGGTTTTCTTTAGCATTTTCAGCTCATTTGCGATCAAGACGGCTTCCGATTCAACAAGCTCATCGGAAGTCTTTCCTCTCTGACCTTCTTCCTTTTCTGCCCCGAGAAGCAAAAGCTCACTGGAAATCCTCTCCTCCTGAGCATCTTCATCCTTTTTGCCGCGGTGGAGAGCCTGCGAATCGTCATAATCCACGCCTCCCACCTCTTTGCTCATGACTCTTTCGAATACATAATTAAGCGTCTCTATAACATCAGAGCCGCTTCTGTAGTTATCGTGCAGATCGATGACCTCACCGTGAGCGGCATCGCTCCTGTATCTTTCGTAAGTATCGGTAAAAATCTCCGGACTGGCATTTCTGAAGCCATATATCGACTGTTTTATGTCTCCAACCATAAAACGATTGTCGCGTCCGTCATCATTTCCCGAAACGGCCGAAAGTATAAGCTCCTGAATATCGTTGCTGTCCTGATATTCATCCGTCATGACATGATCAAGGCCGGCCGCGATCTCCTTTGCTGCCGCCGTTCTTTCTATCGTTCCGTCTTCATTTCTTTTAAGCAGTATCTTAAGGGCAAAATGCTCCAGATCGCCGTAATCCATAAGATTCTTAGCATGCTTTTTTTCGGCATAGCTTTTGGAAAAATCATCGAGAAGCATCAGAAATGCCTCCACGTGACCCTGACATGCCGCATTTTCCGCCGCGATCTCCTTCATGTCAGCGGAAAGCATGTTATCCTTAAGCTCATTTACGGCGCTCTTTATCTCATCCCTTCTGCTCTTTATCCTGCCGGCCAGGACCGGATCCTCGTCTTTTTTTAACGGACTGATTCTCTTAAAATCTATCTCACAAAGGCGTTTGTTCATGTCGGCATAATCGTTCGCCTCACTGAGACCGCTTAAAAGCTCAACATCACTCTCCAGCGCCTTTATATAGCCGGTAGGTCCGCCGGGAACGAGAGCCGCCTCAAGATTATGCTCTGCAGAGGCTTTCAGCTCCGAAACAAGACTCTTGGCCTCCTCAAATACGGCTTTTATCTCCGGTAATTCCGACAGCTTTTCTTCGGAATCCATGCTCCACCAGCGCATTGCTTCCTTTTTCCAGTCATCCACCCACGCCTGAGCCGATATCTTGTTGTAAGCCGATATTATAAGCTCCTGTATTTTTTTACTGCTTTTGCCCACGCTGTAGCTGGCCGCGAAGTCAAGAGCTTTTCTGTCGTCCGCCTCATACGCGGCTTCAAGAACCTCTCTTGCGCAATCCGCCATCATAAGCTTCTGCTCACCATCCTCCATGACCCTGAAAGACGGATCCACATCCACCTCATAAAAATAATTTTTTATTATTTCGGAACAAAAGCTGTGTATCGTGCTTATCCGCGCATTATGTATAAGAACAGCCTGGCTCCGCAGTCTCTCATTTGAACTGTCCTTCGCTATCATATCGTTAAGTGCGGTTCTTATACGCTCCCTCATTTCGCCGGCAGCCGCCCTTGTAAACGTTACAACAAGCATTCTGTCAAGATCGGTCGGATGGTCCGGATCGGTCAGAAGAGAGATAATGCGCTGCACAAGGACAGCGGTCTTTCCGGAACCGGCCGCCGCGCTTACCAGCATGTTTTTATTTCTATTGTAAATGACAGCCTTCTGCTGTTCTGACCATTTAATCTCCATCCGAATTTTCCTCCCCGGAGATCCCGTCATCCCGTTCACCCGCAAGCTCATCAGCTATGCGTTTAAGAACGTCATCATCCTTTTCGCTTGAATATTTCTTTTTCGCATAACCGGATATTCTCTCATCAAAACGGCACACGCTTCTGTATCCGCAATAAGCGCAGCTGTCACTCTGAGGTGTTTCCTTCGGGTCGATATCGGCGTTTCCGCCCTCTATGAGCTTCCTTATGGATTTGATCTTATGTCTCGTATAACGTTCTATATTATAAAAATCATCTCCCGATATGATTCTTGAAGATCTTGTATCGAATGAAATCTCTCCGTTCTTTGATGCTTTTACTTTTACAGGAATGATGTCGGACGCCGTTCCCGGCGCGAGAGAATCATCCATAAGCTTAAGCACATCAAGATCATCTATCGAAACGCCTTTAAGCTTCAGCATCGAAAGCAGTTTTTTCTCATCCACATCCTCGCTGAGCGACCTGACCTCAACGAGCGGATCCGCCATGGTGTAATAATAGATTCCGGCAGGTGTCACCACTTTCTTCTTATTCTTTATACGTGCTTCCTCGCAGGCAGCTGTCATGTAAAGCGGAAGCTGAATCTGGGTTCCGAGATAGAAATCAGTCATGTTGAAATCTTTTATTCCGGATTTGTAATCTATGATCCTTATATAATCCACCCCGTCGGTATGGCACACATCTACCCTGTCTATCGTTCCGCGTATTCCTTCTGCCATAAAGGGCTTCTCAAATGCCTCCGGCACAAATCTGCCGTGTTTCATCTGCTCGGCAATGATCCAGGCCGTTTTTCTGTTTACGCTTCCCAGACGCAGAATATCAAATTCCCTGCTGCTACCCTGAGACGCAAAGTTGCTCTCGTATGCCGTTATAAACGCCTTGTCGGCGACAATATTTCTCGCCTCATCACTGAGTGTTTCCCACGAAGCATTTTTCATCTCAAGGCAGAATAATTTTGCGGCGTCATGAAGTATGCTCCCTATATCGGCCGCCGTAAAATCAAATTCGTCTCTTTCCCTTAATTTAAGCGCATAATTCAAAAAATGTCTGAACCGGCACATTCCGAAGGTTTCTATACGGGATGCCGAATAGGGCACATTTATCCCGTACAGCTTTATGGCAAATTCTTTTTTTATCTTTGTTTTCGGGCAGCATTCGCCTGCGGCTCTGTTAAACGCTTCTATCTTCCCGCGATTTTCATCACCTTTAAGATAATGCGACACAAGCTCCTTAAATTCATCGCCAGGTTTTTCTTCGGCAATGTTTTCATATCCCCTTGTGAGCAGTTCCTCGCATCCCGCCGGAATCTCCGCCCGTTCTAGAGCGCTTCTGTTATCTATGTCGGACACCTTTATCTGCGGTAACAGATTGCAGATAGTTTCTATAAGATACGACGGTGAGGACGCGCCTCCCGTCTCATCCTTTCTGCTGTAGGAAAGATAAAGTCTGTCAGACGGCTTTGTCAGATTCATATAAAGATAAAGCCTTTGTCTGTACATCTGATCTCTTGCATCGGGGGCGAGATCTACTCCTGTTTTCGAAAGAGCGGATCTTTCGCCTTCGGAAAGAACGCCCTCTCCGCCTCCGGTTTTCGGCACTATTCCGTCGTTAAGACCGGCGAAGATCATTACCTTTATATTGCTGAGTCGGCTTCTGTCTATGTCGCCTATAAGCACCTGATCCTGCTTCATGGGCGGTATTCCGAGAGTCATGTCATCAAATGCGGCATCAAGGAGCCTCTTGTAAAGATCCAGCGATACTTTCTCGTCCGCCATAACTTCCACAAGCTTATCGAAAAGATGCATTATCGCCTTGTAAATCTGTGCATATTCACCGGCGCGCTCCGTATCCCCCACAGCTTTGAAGAATTCTTCTTTTTCCTTGCACTTGCCCTGTATATCGTTATCCGCAACGAGCCTGTAAAGCGCAGTCGTCCTTAACTTTACGCTGCCGTTTCTCTTTTTAAATTCATCGGCAAACGAGCTGGCGCACTCTACGAATTTTTCGCGTATCTTATTTACTGCCTCAAGCTCCTCCGCCTCTATCGTCTTAAACGTTCGCTCCCATGGCTTTTTGTATTTCGAAAGTCCTCTTATGCCTGCTGCCAGTACGTAGTTTTCCAGCAGATCCACCTCGTCGCCCGTAAGGGATGTCATTCCGGTTTTAAGCCACCTGAAAACGCTCTTATAGGAAAAATCCTCTGCTGCCATGTCTGCCGCAGCGCGCACAAACTCCACAGCCGGATTGCCGGCGATACTCTGCTTTTTATCAAGAAAACACGGGATATTATTCGCCTGGAATATATTTTGCGCCAGCGAACCGTATCTTTCTATGTCGCCGCTTACAAAGGCAAAATCCCTGTAGCGATAATTTTCCGTGCGCACGAGACGCGCTATCGTCTCTGCGGCAAACTCCGCCTCGTCCCTCGCACTTTTAGCTTCGCCTATGAATATGGCATCCTGTTCCTTATCAAATTTTTTGTAATCGTATCTGAAAATGTGATTTTCTAAAAATGTAAGAGCCTCGCTGCTGTTTATCCTGCCGTTTTCCTTTGGTTCGATCCAAATATCCGGCAGAACAGGTGCACCGACTTCCCTCGCCGCACTTATAAGGCTCTCTGTAAGCATATGACTTAGATGAAATAGATTTGACTGACTGCTGTTTGAAGTAAGACCCGCCCCTTTGTCGACGGTAACGGTTACCGTAACGCTTTTGCAGATAGTCAGCATTTTTTTTATAACGGCAAGCTGAGTCGGCACAAAGCCGGTAAAGCCATCAAAAACAACAGTCGCTCCTTTAAGCGGCTCATATTTGTCTATAACACGGCTTAATACCTCCGGAACCTCCTCCGCGGTAAGATATCTGCTTTCTATATATTCAAAGAAGCGCTTTCTTATAAGACTGATATCCTCTATCTTAGCCTTCAAGAGTCCCGATATCCCGTCTGCGGACGTGTCTATTTCCTCCGGATCCACTCTGTACTGGGTAAGTTCGGAAATAGTGGCATTCATGCGCGAAGCCGCACCGTTCTTTCCCAGGATGCCTTTCATTATCTTAAGCTCATCACGGCTGTCATTTATCACCTTTTGAAGAACAAGAATCTTGCCCGTATCCTCCAATATCGGCGCACTGCTAACGCCCGTTTCCTCGAAAACACGATACGCAAGGCGGTTAAAACTCATTACGTTCGTGTTAAGAAGAACATGCTTCGGATGCAGCCTGGTCAAAAGGCTTTCCGCCTCCACCGAAAACTGCTCCGGGACAATTACAAAAAAACGCCCATCGGGATCTTTTACCGATTCATCAGCTGTTTTTTTATATACATAATGCGATTTTCCGCAGCCACTGGGTCCTGCAACAAATTGTAATGACATTAAAAACCTCTTTATGCTTTGGCAAACTTCTCTATCGGTGCCGCCAGGAATTTAGAAAGTAATTTAACGGTAAATCCTGTAAGGACGGCAAGTATGATCGTGCCCTCGCGGGTTCCGACGATGGTTCCGAAGAACAGCAGCGAAAGCAGAACTGCCATCACCACACAGCAAACATCAAATACAACCTTGAGCATTCCGAAATCCTTGTGCGTCGTATCGGATATCGCCTTAACAAACGCCTCTCCCGAATTCATTATAACATTTGCGGTTACACATATCGTTATGCCGATGGACAATATGACCATTCCACCTATTACCATTATCAGCTGAGCAGCGTAATTCGGAATCGGAACATAATTCCAGAGCTTTACTCCTATATCCGTAAATGATCCGAAAAGTATTGAAATCGGAACCTGAAGAAACTGGATGGGATTAAATCTTTTTCTTAATATCAACATCTGACCTACTAAAAGCAGCATATTCCACAGGAACAGCCAGTTTCCCAGCGAGATCGCGTCTATCTTTATGCTCATTATATTAGCAACGGACGATATCGGCGAAACTCCCAGCTCAGCCCTTGTTGTGGCAGCAACCCCGATGCCCATTATGAGCACCCCCATTGCCGCAAGTACATATCTTTTTGCAGTTTCTTTCTTACTCATTATAAATGCCTCTCTTACATGATTTCTTTGGTAGTTTTGCACAGTTTTTTTGCGCGTTTTTTGTGTAATTCTTCAGAAATTGTTCTGGATTTTAAAAAACTCCGATGATATAATACGCGTATAAGCAATGAAATGAATTTGGATTTTACATATTATCAAAGGAGGATAATAACTATGAAACTTAAAAACA
>CAYMAY010000023.1:0-20038 GCA_964388555.1 uncultured Lachnospiraceae bacterium | reverse complement strand
GAATGAAAATTCATCCTGCGTTATTGGTCTAGTTAATTTTTGACAGCTATACTAGAGCCAAAATGCCGAAACTCCGGTGCAAACCTGCTTATGTGAGAAGTCTTAGCCTTGGAATCCGTCAAAACACGAGTAAGTATCCGTTTTTCGAAGAAAAGCGGGCAAATTACGAATATTTTGAGGATTATAAGAGTGCAAAGCGCGTAGCAATCCGGGTATCATTGGGGTCAAATTGTCTTTCGGCCCTAACATCTTTTTTGAGCATTATATTTTTCGGACTAATGCAATAATTGCAAATTAACCAGACCGGTATAATGTTGAAAAAAACTCCCACGCCAGGAACACAGAATAAATTTCATCTTATAAAAAAGAAGGGTACAGGCGTAGCGACCTTCGTCAGACTCTTCCCGATGAAACAGGCGAAGATTCAGACAAATTGTTTGGCATAGATATTTGCAGACCGTCGTTCTGTTTTTCTAATTTCATCGCTGTATTTATTTCGAATACTATTATCTTTTTCGCTTACAAAAAATGTTTCACGTGAAACACTTTGTCTGCTGGTTTTTTAAACAGCATAAGTGTTTCACGTGAAACATCTATTTCCCTTAGAATTTTGTATATCAATTTTTCATCTTGCAATATTTGTTCAAAAGCTGTCCAAATTGCCAATTATGTGGATAACTCTGTGGATAATGTTAATAAACTCACTTATTTTCAACCATTATCCCCTGTTTTCCGTCTAAAAACTTTAATTTAAGGATATCAGAATAAGAAATTCAAATGTTCCGACACAAGTTTGATTGTCACAGATTTTTCAACTTAGAGACTGGCAAAAGAACTAAGTAACGCTTTATCAGGGCATTTAACACTTTTTTACCTCTCCGGTCTTTGGACACTAATATTATTTTATAGGATTGGTTTTTTTTGCGGTGTTCCGTTTTTTCGTGGATATTGTGACGGCGTTCCGGAGACTTTTTCTATAACCGGAAAGCACCTGTGAAGTTCCGACTCTCCGAACACAAGTTCTTTCTTTTCTGTCAATTTTCCTCCGAACCTTGTAATTGCCTTTTGAGACTCATTAATCTCGTCATCCGCATTTTTAGTTTTATACGGAACAAAGTATCCCCCAACTTTTACAAACGGCATACACAGTTCCGAAAGTGACGGCAAAGGCGAAACAGCCCTGGAAACGCAGATGTCAAACTGTTCGCGGTAATTTTCATCACGCGCCAGCTCTTCTGCGCGGCCATGTACCGCGATCACATCGGTAAGTCTCAGGGATTCTATCACTTCGTTAAGAAATCCTACGCGTTTATTCAAAGAATCCGCAAGAACGACTTTTAAATGTGGAAACATTATCTTAAGAGGCATTCCCGGAAATCCCGCACCGGTTCCCACATCTATGAGGCTATCAACCTTTGTCATATCAAAAAACGACACGATCGCGAGACTGTCCATAAAATGTTTCTCCTCAACCTCTTCAAACTCCGTGATTGCCGTGAGATTCATTTTTTTATTAGTCTCAACAAGCATTTCGAAATACTTATTAAATTGTTCTTCCTGCTTCGGAGTGAGATTAATTCCGTAATTATTCAGAAATCTTGAAAGCTTTTCCAGTTTTTTCAATGTGATTCCTTTCCTAGGTTTACATAATATAACGTAAGCGTCATAAGTCAAAAATGCGATTGTGTTTGCACAAATGAGCACTTCTGATACATCTATCTACTTATTTCTACTACGTGCGCTTAAATATACCGCCAGCACCGATATATCCGACGGTGAAACGCCCTGTATTCTCGATGCCTGTCCCAGGTTTTCAGGCTTAAATGCCTTAAGTTTCTGTACTGCCTCGATACGCAGACTTTTTACGTCATCGTAATCGATATCCGCCGGTATCCTTTTCTTTTCAGACTTCTTAAACTGCTCAACCTGCTTCTGCTGTCTTTTTATGTAACCGTCGTATTTCAGTCTGATATTTACCTGCTCGCAAACATCTATCGGCAACGCTTCACGTTTAATATCCAGCTCTTTTATTTTGTCGTAAGAAAGCTCCGGGCGGCGTATCAGATCCGCAAGAGATGCTCCGGCAGTAAGCGGGGTAGAAGAATAGCTCTTTAAAACTTCTGCAACCGATTCCTTTGTTCCCACATAGGAGTTTTCAAGGCGTTCACACTCTTTTTCTATAAGCTCTTCTTTTTCCAGAACCCACTTATAATCCGCATCGCTGACAAGTCCGACCCTGTGTCCGTATTTTCTCAAACGAAGATCGGCGTTATCCTGCCTTAAAAGCAGACGATACTCGGCGCGGCTCGTCATCATTCTGTAGGGCTCACGGGTCTCTTTTGTAAGAAGATCGTCTATAAGAACACCTATATACGCTTCTGAACGGTCTAATATAAGAGGTTCTTCATTTTTTATCATCATTGCGGCGTTAATTCCGGCAATTATTCCCTGCGCCGCCGCTTCTTCGTATCCCGAACTTCCGTTTGCCTGTCCTGCCGAGAAAAGTCCCGCATATTTTTTAAATTCAAGCGACGCCTTAAGCTGCATCGGATTTATGCAGTCATACTCGATGGCATAGGCGTTTCGCACTATTTTGACGTTTTCAAGACCGGGAACGGTTCTATACATCGCATATTGAACATCCTCAGGAAGTGAACTGGACATTCCCGAAAGGTACATTTCGTTTGTATATAATCCCTCCGGCTCAACAAACACCTGATGTCTCGTTTTTTCGGGGAATTTTACTACTTTATCCTCGATGGAAGGGCAATATCTCGGTCCTGTTCCGTGTATAACTCCCGAATAAAGAGGTGAACGGTCGATATTATCCCTTATGATCTTGTGTGTTTC
The DNA here is from genome assembly GCA_964388555.1 of uncultured Lachnospiraceae bacterium. Classification (GTDB taxonomy): domain Bacteria; phylum Bacillota; class Clostridia; order Lachnospirales; family Lachnospiraceae; genus Alectryocaccobium. The sequence goes on along the minus strand of CAYMAY010000023.1, from coordinate 17,188 downwards.
TTCATTTGTATATGTAAGCCAGCAGGAAACCTGCTCTTTTTGTATCTTTTCCCTGTCAGTTGAAAACGAAAACGGTATTATCTCGCTATCGCCGTGCTGTTCTTCCATCTTCGAAAAATCTATGGAGCGTTTATCAACTCTCGCCGGCGTTCCTGTTTTGAATCTTAATATCTCTATTCCGTTTGAAAGAAGAGAATCTGTAAGATGGGTTGCCGCCATAAGACCATTCGGCCCCGTATTCTGCTTAACTTCACCGAATATACAGCACGCATTAAGATAAACACCCGTGCATAATATAACAGCTTTTGAGTAATACGATGCGCCGGATATGGTTTTTACTCCCTTACATACACCGTTTTCTATGATAAGCTCCGCAACCTCTGCCTGTCTTATGGTAAGCTTCGGTGTATTTTCCAGCACTTTTCGCATGCTTCTGCTGTATTCGCTTTTATCAGCCTGAGCACGGAGAGAATGCACCGCCGGTCCTTTAGACTCATTTATCATCTTGGACTGGATAAATGTTCTGTCTATGTTCTTGCCCATTTCGCCGCCCAGCGCATCCAATTCTTTTACAAGATGACCTTTGCTGGTTCCGCCTATATTCGGATTGCACGGCATAAAAGCTATGCTGTCTACGCTTACCGTAAAAATTATTGTATCCATGCCGAGACGTGCCGATGCAAGAGCGGCTTCGCATCCCGCGTGGCCTGCCCCAACAACAACTACGTCGTATGTTTCTTCAATGCTTTTTTGCATTTTTAACTCCATGTAAATTAAATATTACTTCACTATAATACTTATACATGATACGCATTTCTCCGTGCTTCGCACTCTCGAAATGCTTCAAACATTCGTATTCCGCTCATTTTTCTTTGAAAAATGGCTACATACTCATGTTTGTTCGGGTCTCAATGTCAAAAATCCTCCTGCAAGCAAGCTTGCCTCGGAGTTTTTGACCTTTCTACCCTTGTATCATGTCACTTTCCCATACAAAACTTACTGAAAATAACCTCCACCAGATCTTCGGATAGGTTTCCGCCGATTATGGAATTAAGATCGTTTATCGCTCCCGAAAGATCTATGGAATAAAAATCCTCCGGCAGACCTTCTTCTATGCTTTTCTGTACTAACTTCAGGCTTTCCAGTGCCGAATCAATAAGCGCCTTGTGCCTTACATTTGTGATAAACAGCTCATCGTTAAACGATATCTCGCCGTCGAAGAACATTTTCTCGATAAGCGACTGCAGTTCTTCTCCACCGGTTTCCTCTTTTGCAGAAATCTCTATTATCGGGAAATCCGTCAGCTTCCCGGCATCTTCCACCGTTGTTTTCATTCCCAGGTCTGTTTTATTAAGAAGAAGTATACCCTTTTTATCGGAAATTTTCTTTAATATTTCCGCATCGTCATCATTTAATTCATCCGAACTGTCAACGACGTAAAGAATTAGATCCGCCTCATCCGCCTTTTCCCATGCAAGTCGGATTCCTATCTCCTCAACCTTGTCCTGCGCCTCGTGTATTCCCGCGGTGTCAAGTATCTTAAGCGCCGTCTTTCCGAAGCTGACCGTCTCTTCAAGCACATCCCTCGTGGTTCCCGGCATATCGGTAACGATGGCACGCTGTCTTCCTGTAAGCATATTCAAAAGAGAGGATTTTCCCACGTTAGGTCGTCCCAGGATAACTGTCTTTATCCCTTCTTCTATATATCTTCCCTTTTGCGCCGTCTCACCAAGCCTGCGCAGCTTCAAACTTTCTTCCTTCGCCACGCCTGCAAGACGGTCGGCATACCCATCAAGAGAAATATGCTCCGGATCGTCCAGCGCCGACTCTATATAAGCAAGCTCGTACATCAGAGCATCTCTTATTTCACTTATTTTTTTATTTAAACTGCCCTTGAGCTGACTCACCGCGCTTTGAAGAGCATAATCGCTCTTAGCCGATATCACATCCATAACGGCTTCTGCTTCCGAAAGATCCATTTTTCCGTTTAAAAAGGCTCTTTTCGTAAATTCTCCCGGAAGTGCAGCCCTTGCTCCGGCGGCAATAACCGCCTCTAAGGTTTTTCTTACGGCTAATATTCCGCCGTGACAATTTATTTCGACTGTGTCCTCACCCGTATAGGAATGCGGTTCTTTAAATACGGACAATAAAACCTCGTCTATTATATCACCGTTAACTTCTATCCGTCCGAAATTTATGGTATTGGCTTTAAGCTTTTTTACATCTTTGCCCTTGAAGATTTTTCCCGCAACATCAAGAGCCTCCGGACCGCTTATTCTTATTATTCCTATTCCCGACGGCGCCATAGCCGTTGATACAGCCGCTATTGTGTCCATAATATTCCTCTTTTTTAAATTATGAGAAATACGCCGCCAGCGGTACACTTTAAGTATATCCACGGCGGCGTTATTAAACTATTGTTATGATTCCTGTTCTTTTCTTCTTCTCGGAGCTACCACGATATGTCTGTAGGGTTCCTTACCGTCACTGTATGTCTCAACATATTTGTTTGGCTGAAGAGCAGAGTGTATTATCCTTCTCTCATAAGGATTCATGGGCTCAAGTACAACCGTCTTTCCCGTCTTTTTAACCTTGGACGCTATGTTTTTTGCGAGGTTTTCCAGGGTTTCTTTTCTGCGGCGTCTGTAGTCCTCAGTGTCCAGCTTAACTCTTATATAATCCTTCTGATCCTTATTTACAACAAGGCTCGTAAGATACTGAAGCGAATCAAGGGTCTGTCCTCTTTTTCCGATAAGTATTCCCATGTCGTCGCCTATGACATTTACTTCGAGGCATCCGACATCTTCTCTGTATTCCATGCTTATCTCGGCAGGAATCTCCATTGCGCCGAATACATCCTTAAGGAAATCCTCTGCACTCTTTTTCATTGCGGCAATTTCTTCCTCTGTCTTTACCAGAGGCTCGCGCTTTTCCTCAACGAATGCTTTCTTTTCTTCGAATTCACCCTGAAACTCAGGTTTTTCTTTTCTTCTTCTGTCTCTTCTGCGATTGTCACGTCTTTTGTTGTTGCGCGGCTTTCTTTCTCTGTTTTCAGAAGATTCTTCCTTTTCTACGTTTTCTTTTTTCTCTGCAGCTTCCGGGCTTTCGGATTTGATATTTCTTACCGGCTCTTCTGCCTTGACTTTTTCAACAACCTTAGCCTTTTCAACTGTTTTTTCTTTTTTTGGCTCAACGGGAGCTTCTTCTTTTTTCTCCGCAACCTTTATAACAGCGGGCTTATTTCCGATTCCGAAAAATCCCTTGCTTCCCTCACTTACAACCTGTATATCAAGTCTGTCGCTGGGAATGCCCATCTGCATGCAGGCTTTCGTTATTGCATCATTTACCGTTTTTGCGGTAATTTCAATGTATTCCATCCTATTACCTCCAATAGGCATTTACTTCTTTTTCCTTCTCTGAGCGCCGTTCTTCTCATCAAACTTTCTTACCATGTTTGCCTTTGAGAATATACTGTTTTCGTCGGCGTCCTTCGTTTTTTCGTAATAATCGAGTTCAACGCTTGTATCGTTCGTATATTTTCCCTTTGCTTCTTTTATACGACGTACATTATTATGCGCCTGTTCATTTACCCTCGACTGATTTACCTGCTCTTTTTTCTTTTTCTTAGCCGCTTTTTCGACGTTTTTCTTGATCATCTCTTCGATATCAATCTTCATCATCTTTCTGTTTAAGATGACCGTCTGTATTGCCCTTACAACAGCAGCAGCTATCCAGTAAATACCGATACCAAATGAGAAAGATATGCACAAAAATGCCGAGAAAATAGGCATTATGTTGTTCATGGCCTTCATTGAAGAGCCTGCTCCAGACGCATCGTTTATATTCTGCGGCATAAGCTTATAGTTAAGCCACTGTGTAAACCACGCAAGCACAGGTACGAGTATCGCAAGGATTATAAGCCACCATGCTCCGGATGAAAACGCACTCTGGATCGTGCTTAACGGAGATTCCGTTATGTTAAGACCAATAAACGAGTTTATCTGGTCGCTCTTTGCGGCAGTATCCGCTATTGCTCCGCTTATATTCGAAAATTCCGAAATATTTCCAAGCGCAGTCCACTGACTCTGATTCATCAGCGAAAGTCCGTCTATTACATTCGTTTTTGTAAGAGCACCGCTAACCGCAACATTTAAACGGTTATCAGATATAAAGTTGCAGAATGCCGTCGTTCCTCCCGGAACAGATATTATCTTTGTAGCAAGACCTGAAAAGACCGAAGCTACCTTCGAGATATATCCGGGAATGTGATATATAACCTGGTAAAGAGCTATAAGGAAGAACATCTGCAAAAACAGCGGCAGACATGTTCCGTAAGGAGACGTGCCATACTTCTGATATACGGCATTTGTTTCCTCCTGCATCCTGTACATAGACTCCTGATCGCGTCGTCCGCGATACTTATTCTGTATCTTTGTGATCTCAGGCTGCATATAACTCATCATTTTCTGCGTTTTCTGCTGTTTTACCGTTATCGGCAGCATACAGAGGTAAATAACGATGGTATAAAGTATAATTGCAAGTCCTAAGTTCGGAATTCCTATTTTATCGAGGATAAAATATATTCCTTCCATTACCCAGCCCATGAGCTGAGCTATCCAACCAATCAGCGGAATTGTTACTTTACTGAGTAAGATATCCAATTTAAATTCCTCCGGATGATGACTGTTTACGGCACTGGGTCGTATCCGCCCTTGGAAAACGGATTACATCTCAATATTCTCCAGATTGCCAATAAACTTCCTTTAAAAGCTCCGTGTTTTTCTATGGCCTCGAGACCATACTGAGAACAGGTCGGCGTATAAGGACAATGAACTGTTTTCAACGGAGATATAAATTTCTGATAAAATCTGATCATTTTTATCAATACAAATTTCATTCTTTTGCCTTTTCTATTCGGTGATATCGTCAAAAGCTATTGTTTTACTCATGTGCAGGCACAATCGTATCTTCTGCTTTTTCGACTTTCACCATATGATGTTTTTTTGCAAGATGATAAATTGCGCTCTCGATATCTTTATAAGCGCAGTCCTTAGCATTTACCCTTGCTATAAAAACCATATCATATCCTATATGAAAATATTCTTCCTGCAGGCGGTAGCCCTCCCTTACGAGCCTTGTCAGATGATGCCTTACGACACTGTTCCCGACTTTCTTGCTCACGGAGATACCTACTCTGTTCCTTCCAAGGTCGTTCTTCTTCACATATAAAACGAGAAATCTGTTTGCTATGGATTTCCCTTTTTTGTATACCTCTTTAAAATCTTCGTTTTTCTTTAAGCTTTCGGAATATTTCATACGTAATTTTATAAAAAGACCACATTATAAAATGCGGTCTTGCCTATGCCTTTAAGCTGATAATACTTTTCTTCCCTTGAGTCTTCTTGCAGCTAAAACCTTGCGTCCGCCCTTTGTGCTCATTCTTGCTCTGAAGCCGTGAACTTTTGCTCTTGATCTTTTCTTTGGCTGAAATGTCATTTTCATGGTGAAACTCACCTCCCCTTATTATTAACTATTCCGGTCCTATACAACGTTCTTGGTCTTATTGCTCTTTGACCATTGTACCGACCGTTAATTTTCAAATTCAATTTCCGAGGTATAATAATACTTGTGAAAAGAACGTCCTTCTGATTATAGACATATAAAATTTCTCAGTCAAGGGAAATTTCTTATGTATAATAAAAAAATCGGTGCTTAGTTTACGTAAGATTATCCACATTTTGTGAATAACTTGTGGATAACTTTTGGAAAATGATCTTTTCCGACCCGATTCGAATCTTTTTCTACCTAATATAATACTCTCACTTATTCAGTGTTAAGAATTTTTTTAACTTTTCCACAACACAGAAATTTGTTGATAATTTTATGAGAATATAATAAACTTTAATAAATATGCGGTCGTTACTGTTCACACCATGTGTGGGCAGTAACTCACTTATTCGCATCTTTTAACCCGACATTTTCAGATTTTAATTTAAACGAAGCACAATATGAACATCAAAGAAAAATGGAATGATATAACACAAAAGATAAAAGAAGACCGTGAAATGACAGAAGTTTCCTTCTCTACATGGATCAAGCCCCTTTCCGTGGCTTACTCTGACGAGAATTCCGTCAGGATCCTTGTTCCCGAGGGAAAACATGCCATTGATTTTCTCAAAAAAGTATATATGGTTTCTATTAAGTCCGCTGTTGCGCAGGTAATGGGCAAAGATTACGAGATAACTCTCATCTCTCCGGACGAGAATAATGAAGCCTCAAACACTCAGACTTCCGCTGAGCCTGTTTTCGGTCTGAATCCCAGATATACTTTTGATACATTCGTTGTTGGAAACAACAACAAATTTGCCCATGCGGCAGCGCTTGCAGTATCGGAATCTCCGGGAACCATATACAACCCTCTTTTTTTGTATGGAGGTGTTGGTCTGGGAAAAACCCACCTTATGCATTCGATAGCTAATTTCATCAGAACGAATCATAAGAACATGAACATACTCTATGTTACAAGTGAACAGTTTACAAACGAAGTAATCGACGCCATCCGAAACGGAAACAGCTCGGCTATTTCAAAATTTCGCGAAAAATACAGAAATATAGATGTCCTTCTCGTAGACGATATCCAGTTCATCATCGGAAAAGAATCTACACAGGAGGAGTTTTTCCATACCTTCAATGCTCTTCACGGAGCCGGAAAGCAGATCATCATATCATCCGACCGTCCTCCGAAGGATATGAACATATTGGAGGAACGTATCCGTTCACGCTTTGAATGGGGTCTGATGGCAGATATCCAGAGCCCTGATTTTGAAACAAGAGTTGCAATTCTCCAGAAAAAACAGGAGATGGACGGTATTTATGTAAAACAGGAGGTTATTGATTACATAGCCTCAAACATAAAATCAAATATCCGTGAATTAGAGGGTTCATTAAACAGGGTAATTGCCTTTTCAAAAATGGAAGGACGCGAAGCCGATGCCGAACTGGCTAAAATGGCACTTAAGGATATGATATCTCCCAATGAAGTAAAGGTAATATCGCCGGAGCTTATCATCAACAGTGTTGCTTCGTATTTTTCTATCAACGCGGATGATATAAAGGGTGACAAACGAAGCAATAAGATTGCTTATCCCCGTCAGCTTGCCATGTATCTCATCAGAGAAATGACCAGTACAAAGCTTCAGAATATCGGCGACATAATGGGCAAAGATCATACAACCGTTATGTACGGAATCAAAAAAATAGAAAATTCCGTTAATAAGAATCCTTCTATCGAAAACGATGTAAACGAGCTCAAAAAACTTATCACAAAATAAATACTCTGATTTTATCGCACTTTCTTTTTCTTGATTGAAGTGCGTTAAAAATTAATATTTTTTTATCCACATTTTCCTGTGGAATTAACGTTAATATGATGTTGAAAATGTTTGTAACACGGTTTTGCACATTTTATCAACGCTTAACTAACATCGTTTCAACAGAGTTTTTAAGCTGATTAAATCAGTGTTTATATGGGGTGGAACGACTTACTAACATTTCCACAGCCCTTATTAATACTATTACTGTGAAAAATTAATATATCTTTTCTTTTAAGCAGGAGGTTTTCCCGAAAATGAAAATTTCTTTTGATAAAAATGAACTTTCCAAAGGTCTTAACATTGTAATGAAGGCGGTTTCCGTAAATACAACGATGCCGCTTCTTAAATGCGTTTTAATAGACGCGTCAACCAATGAAATAAAGCTTCTTACAAATGATATGGAGCTTGCCATAGAAACAAAAGTGCCTGGAACCGTTTATGAAAAGGGAATTGCAGCCCTCGATGCTAAAATATTTTTCGAAATAATCAGAAAACTTCCGGACGGAATAGTTGATATTGAGATAAACGACAGATTTATAGCAAATATCAAATGCGGTAAATCAGTGTTTGATATTCCCGGATTAGACGGAACTGATTTCCCGTATCCTCCGGCTATGGATAAGGATTATTCACTGGGTATTTCTCAGTTTACCCTTAAAGAAATGATCAGAGAAACAATATTCTCCCTTAACCTGGCTGAGAAAAATAAGCTTATGACGGGAGAAATGTTTGAGATTAAAAATAACACATTCAGGATCGTATCACTGGATGGTCACAGAATTGCCGTAAGGCGTATAATACTTGGTAATAATTATGATCATAAAAAGTGCATTGTTCCCGGAAAATCTCTTAACGAGATAACGAAGATCTTATCGGATAATTTAGATGACAGCGTAAACATGTATTTCGCCGATAATCTCATATCCTTTGAATTTGACGATACATGTGTTTATTCAAGGCTTATAGAGGGTGATTATTTCCATGTTGATAATATGCTCACCGGTGATCATCAGACGAAAGTTGTTATCGATAAAAAGGAATTCTTCAGCTGTCTGGACAGAGCAAGCCTCCTTGTAAAAGAGGGAGAGAATAAGCCGATCATCCTGAATATCGTGGACGGATATATGGAAATGAGCATAAATACGTCATTCGGTGCCATGAATGAGTCGGTGGAGATTGAAAAAGAGGGAGCTGACTTAAGAATAGGATTTAATCCGAAATTCTTAACGGATTCCCTTAAGGTAATAGACGATGAAAAGATAACTATTTATCTGCTCAACAGCAAGGCTCCATGCTATATAAGAGACGCAGAGGAGAATTATATTTATTTGATATTACCGGTAAACATACTATGAAAGTCCCGGACTGCGGCTGTGTAGACTGCAAGCTTGCTTGCATGGATGCACAGACATAGGACGGGCTGAGCCGTATGAGCAAGTAGGACGATAGTCCGGAATGCGAATACGTGCGTCGACTGCGAGAGTGCTAAGAGCACGCAGCAGTCGACTTTCAGAGATAAGTAGTATAGTTTATATAAGGAGCACACAATGGAATCAATTTCTATAAGAGATGAATTTATAAAGCTTGGTCAGGCGATGAAACTGGCCGGTCTTGCCGAAAACGGCGGCGAAGCCAAGGATGCCATAATAGCCGGTGAGGTTACCGTAAACGGCGAAGTCGATCTAAGGAGAGGAAGAAAGCTTTATAAGGGAGATGTTTTTTCGTATAACGGTGTCGATGTGAAGGTTGAATAAAAAACATGTGGATAGAATCCTTAGAGTGCAAAAATTTCAGGAATTATAAGAATCTTTCTATAAAATTCGACAGCGGCGTAAACTTTTTATACGGCGACAATGCCCAGGGAAAGACAAACATTTTAGAAGCACTATATCTTTGTTCAACATCAAGGTCATATAAGAGCGCCAAGGACAGAGAGCTTATTTATTTCGACGAAAACGAAGCACATCTGAGAATTTTTGTTAAAAAGAAGTATATCTCACATAAGATAGACATTCACATAAGGAAAAACGGCTCGAAGGGAGTTGCTATAGACGGCTTTCCCATAAGAAAAGCATCTGAGCTTCTGGGCTATTTAAAGATAGTCTTATTTTCTCCCGAGGATCTGCTTATCGTAAAAAACGGTCCGGCAGACAGAAGGAGATTTATAGACAGGGAGCTTTGTCAGATAGATGCCGTCTATATGAAAAATCTGGCGGATTACAACAAGATCATAAATCAGAGAAATAAGCTGTTAAAAGAGATTAATTTTAAACCCGGTGTTAAAGATACCCTTGATGTATGGGATGCTCAGCTTCTTGACAGGGGAAAAAAGATAATTTCTTCAAGGAGAGATTTTTTAGAAAAAACAACTGAGATAATGATGCCGATACATCAGAAGATAACGGGGGAGAGAGAAGTTATAACTCTTAAATATGAGCCGAACGTGTCGGAGAATGAGTTTGAAGAAAAGCTTTTTTCATCAAGAGAACGGGACATTGCCATGGCTCAGACGAATGTGGGTCCTCATCGTGATGATTTTTCGATAATATCAAATGATATAGATTTGAGAAAATTCGGTTCCCAGGGGCAGCAAAGGAGCGCGGCTCTTTCGTTAAAGCTTTCTGAGATAAAAATGATAGAGCAGGAGACCAATGAAGTTCCGGTGCTTCTGCTGGATGATGTATTTTCGGAGCTTGATATGCACAGGCAGGAATACCTGCTTTCAGAGATAAAAGGAACGCAGAATATTTTAACCGGAACTGGTCTCGATGATCTGATCCGGAAGAATATAAAGATAGACAAGCTTTTTTATGTAAGCGATGGTCATGTAAGCAGCGAAGAAGAGGAAAAAAATGGATAACGAAGAATTCAAGATTGAAAACGAATACGGTGCTGAGCAGATACAGATATTGGAAGGTCTTGAGGCGGTAAGAAAAAGACCGGGAATGTATATCGGCAGCACGTCGTCGAGAGGACTTCATCATCTTGTTTATGAGATAGTGGATAATTCCGTCGACGAGGCTCTTGCGGGTTATTGTAAACATATTGAAGTGTCTATAAATCCGGAAAATACCATAACCGTTAAGGATGACGGACGCGGAATCCCCGTAGATATAAATCACAAAGCCGGTCTTCCCGGCGTAGAGGTTGTATTTACCATTCTTCATGCCGGCGGAAAATTCGGCGGTGGAGGGTATAAGGTGTCCGGCGGTCTTCACGGCGTTGGTGCATCTGTCGTAAATGCTCTTTCTGATTGGCTTGAGGTAAAAATCTATCGCGACGGAAAGGTCTATTTCCAGAGATATGAAAGAGGAAAGACGATGCAGAAGCTGGAGGTCATCGGAGAGTGTGATCCTTCCCATACGGGAACAGAGGTTACATTTAAGCCCGATGGCACGATATTCGACGAGACTGTCTACGATTTCGATATATTAAAAACAAGACTTCGTGAGACGGCTTTCCTTACAAAGGGTCTTAAGATAACTTTAAGTGACTTAAGAGAAGAAGAAAAAAAGGAAAGAGTTTTCCACTACGAAGGCGGAATAAAGGAATTCGTAGAATATCTTAATAAGAGCAAGAATCCTCTTTACAACGACATCATTTATTTCGAGGGTGTTGTAAACGGGATAATGATAGAAATTGCCATGCAGCATAATGATTCCTATACGGAAAACTGCTACGGCTTTGTAAATAACATAAATACTCCCGAGGGAGGAACCCACATAGTGGGATTCAGGAACGCCATAACAAAGACGTTTAATGACTATGGCAGAAAAAATAAGATCCTTAAGGACAGCGAGGCAAATCTTACCGGCGAGGACATCCGTGAGGGAATGACGGCTATCGTCAGCATAAAGATAGAGGATCCGCAGTTCGAGGGTCAGACGAAGCAGAAGCTCGGAAACAGTGAGGCAAGAACAGCAGTAGACAGTTTCTTAAGCGGCAAACTTGAGCTTTACCTGGAGCAGAATCCGTCTGTCGCAAAGACGATAATAGAAAAATCCGTATTGTCGCAGAGAGCAAGAGAGGCTGCAAGAAAAGCTCGCGAGCTTACAAGAAGAAAATCCGCACTGGATGGTCTTTCACTTCCGGGAAAACTGGCAGACTGTACAGATAAAGATCCGAAAAACTGTGAAATATACATAGTTGAGGGAGATTCCGCCGGCGGCAGTGCAAAATCTGCGCGAAACAGAGCTACACAGGCTATTCTGCCTCTTCGCGGAAAAATATTAAACGTAGAAAAAGCAAGACTCGACAGGATATACGGAAATGCCGAGATAAAATCTATGATAACGGCGTTCGGAACGGGTATTCATGAGGATTTTGATATTTCAAAGCTCCGTTACGACAAGATAATCATCATGACTGATGCCGATGTAGACGGCGCTCATATTGCGACGCTTATGCTTACGTTCCTCTACAGATTCATGCCGGATCTCATAAGAGAAGGTCACGTATATCTGGCAAAGCCGCCGCTTTACAAGCTTGAGCGAAACAGAAAGTCATGGTATGCGTACAGCGATGAGGAGCTGGACAGCATTCTTGCCGAGGTCGGACGCGATAACAACAATAAGATCCAGCGTTACAAAGGACTTGGAGAGATGGATGCGGAGCAGCTCTGGGAGACCACAATGGATCCCGAGAGGCGTGTACTTCTTAAGGTTACCATGAACGAAGAGGAGATGTCCGAGGTGGATCTTACCTTCACAACCCTTATGGGTGACAAGGTAGAGCCGAGACGCGAATTTATCGAAGAGAGAGCAAAAGACGTTCAGAATCTGGATATTTGATAAGAGTTGCATTCATGGCATTTGAACAGTTGCTGATAAGAATCAGAAAGAGAAAAAATGGACGATAAAATATTTGACAAAATAGAAGAGGTCGATATTAAGAAAAAAATGGAATCATCTTATATCGACTACGCGATGAGTGTTATCGTGTCGAGAGCACTTCCCGACGTCAGAGATGGTCTTAAGCCCGTTCAGCGAAGAATCCTTTATTCCATGACAGAGCTGAATAATACCCCCGACAAGCCCCACAGAAAATGTGCGCGTATCGTCGGTGATACAATGGGTAAATATCATCCACACGGAGACAGTTCCATATACGGCGCTTTGGTAAATATGGCGCAGGAATGGTCCACAAGATATCCGCTGGTGGATGGTCACGGAAACTTCGGTTCGGTAGACGGCGACGGCGCCGCGGCCATGCGTTATACGGAGGCGCGTCTCAGCAAGGTTTCCATGGAGATGATCTCCGATATCAATAAAGATACCGTAGATTTCTCGCCGAACTTCGATGATACGGAAAAAGAGCCGGATATCCTGCCGGCAAGATTCCCGAATCTTCTTGCAAACGGAACGACGGGTATAGCCGTCGGAATGGCAACGAATATCCCTCCTCACAACATGAGAGAGCTTATAGGTGCCATCGTAAAGATCATAGATAACAGAGTAAATGAGGGACGCGAGACATCATTAGATGAGATCATGAAGATCATAAAGGGTCCCGATTTTCCCACAGGAGCCGAGATCTTGGGCCGCCGCGGAATAGAAGATGCGTATCGTACCGGTCACGGCAAGATAAAGGTGCGCAGTGTAACAAATATCGAAACACTTCCAAACGGAAAGAGCCAGATAATCGTTACGGAGCTGCCGTATCTCGTAAATAAGGCGCGTCTCATCGAGCGTATTGCCGAGCTTGTAAAAGAGAAAAAGCTTGACGGAATAACGGCTATAAGCGATCACTCCAGCAGAGAGGGCATGAGGATCTGTATAGAGCTTCGCAAGGACGTAAATGCAAATGTCATGCTCAACAAGCTCTACAAGATGACGCAGCTTCAGGACAGCTTCAGTGTAAATATGCTTGCGCTGGTAGACAGACAGCCGAAGGTTCTCAATCTCCTTCAGATGCTGACATATTACCTTGCTCATCAGGAGGAGGTAGTAACAAGGCGTACGAAGTTCGACCTTAATAAGGCCGAGGAAAGAGCGCATATATTGGAGGGTCTTTTAAAGGCTCTGGATCACATCGATAGGATAATCGCCATAATAAGAGGTTCCGCGAATACTCAGGAGGCGAAGGCAAATCTTATCACGGAATTCGCATTTTCCGATGCGCAGGCTCAGGCCATTGTTGATATGAGACTGCGTGCTCTTACAGGATTGGAGCGTCAGAAGATCGAAAACGAATATAAGGAATTAGAGGAAAAGATTGCTCAGTACAGGGCTATCTTAGGGGATCAGAATAAGCTTCTCGGAGTTATCAGAGAGGAACTTCTTATAACGGGAGAAAAATTCGGCGACGACAGACTGACGAAGATTGGCGTGGACGACGGCGAATTTACCGATGAGGATCTTATTCCCGACGAAGCCACTGTTATCGCGAAGACAAATCTCGGTTATATAAAGAGAATGACGCTGGATAACTTCCGTCTGCAGAACAGAGGCGGCAAGGGCATAAAGGGAATGCAGACCATTGAGGAAGATTTCATCGAAGATCTCTTTATGACAACGACCCATTACACGCTTCTCTTCTTTACGAACGAGGGCAGGGTTTATAAGCTTAAGACTTACGAGATACCGGAAGCCGGAAGAACGGCAAGAGGAACGGCTATCGTAAATCTGCTGCAGCTTCAGGGCGGAGAAAAGGTTACGGCCATAATCCCGATAGAAAAATTCGAGGAAGATAAATATCTTCTCATGGCAACCAAGAACGCAGTTGTTAAGAAAACTCCGCTTATGAGCTTCGCAAACGTAAATAAGAACGGAATAAGGGCTATAACACTTGCCGATGACGACGACCTTATCGAGGTTAAGTTCACAGACGGAAACAGAGATGTGCTCATGGCAACGGCAAACGGCATGTGCATACGCTTCCACGAGAGCGATGTAAGAAGCATGGGTCGTATTGCAGCCGGTGTCAGAGGAATGAAACTTGCCGAGGGCGACGAAGTAATCGGAATGCAGCTGGATGTGCAGGGTAAATGTGTACTTTGCGTTTCCGAAAACGGAATGGGTAAGCGTACAGAGATAGATAAGTTTACCGTTCATCACAGAGGCGGCAAGGGCATAAGCTGTTATAAGCTTTCTGAGAAGACGGGTAAGCTTGTGGGCTTCAAGTCGGTTGAGGAAGAAAACGAAGTTCTTATAATCACGTCTCAGGGCATAATCATAAGGACTGATTGCGCAAGCATACCGATACACAGCAGAAACACCTCCGGCGTTAAGATAATCAACGTGGGCGAAGGTGTAAGCGTTGCCGGTGTCGCAAAGGTCAGAGACGATGGTGATTCGCAGGACGAGGCGGAAACATCTGAGAATGCACCGGAGGAAAATCCATAAGGTTAAAGGTTATGTTAATGCCCGGACGCAGGTCTGAAAATTTGATGTCCGGTTGTGAGCCGTGAAATCAGACGAGGTAAAAAAGTGAGAGAGATAAACGCAAGTGAAATAACGGCGGCAGTAAAGGATCTGTGCATAAGCGCAAACTACGAGCTTGCCGACGACATGAAAAAGGCCATGAAAGACGCCGCCGAAAACGAGGAAAGTCCTCTCGGCAAAAAGATACTCGGACAGCTTCTTGAAAACCTGGATATCGCGAAGGAAGATACCGTTCCCATCTGTCAGGATACGGGAATGGCTGTTGTATTTGTCGAGATAGGACAGGATGTCCACATCATGGGCGGTGATTTTGAAGAAGCCGTTAACGAAGGTGTAAGACAGGGTTATGTGCAGGGATATCTGCGCAAATCCGTCGTTTCGGATCCTTTGATAAGGGAGAACACCAACGACAATACGCCGGCCATAATCCACGTAAAGATTGTTCCCGGCGACAGGATAAAAATAACAGTCGCACCCAAGGGCTTCGGAAGTGAAAATATGAGCAAGATATGTATGCTCAAGCCCGCGGAAGGTGTTGATGGCGTTAAAAATGCCATAATCCAGGCGGTAAGCGAGGCGGGACCGAATGCGTGTCCGCCGGTGGTTGTGGGTGTTGGCATCGGCGGAACCTTCGAAAAAGCGGCAATTTTGGCGAAAAAAGCTCTCACAAGGCAGGTAGGATCTCATTCTGAACTGCCCCATATAAAAGATATGGAGATTGAGCTGATGGACAAAATAAATTCCCTCGGCATAGGACCGGGAGGATTAGGCGGCAGGATAACGGCTCTTGCCGTAAACATCAACACGTATGCAACCCACATCGCGGGTCTTCCCGTGGCGATAAATATGTGCTGCCACGTAAACAGACATGCATCGAAGGAAATCTGAGGACAGGAGAGTGAGAAAATTATGGATAAACATTTGACACTGCCGCTGTCCGATGAGGACATCGAACAGCTTAAAGTCGGAGATTACGTATATCTTACAGGCGTTGTTTATACCGCAAGAGATGCGGCGCACAAAAGAATGAACGATGCCCTGGATGAGGGAAAATCTCTGCCGATTGATATAAAAGATCAGATAATCTACTACATGGGACCGTCGCCCGCAAGAGAAGGCCGCGTCATCGGCTCTGCCGGACCGACCACAGCAACGCGTATGGATAAGTATGCGCCGAGGCTTCTTGATCTTGGTCTTAAAGGCATGATAGGAAAAGGAAAACGATCCAAAGAGGTTCTTGATGCGGTTGTGCGTAATAAAGCGCTTTACTTTGCCGCCGTCGGCGGAGCGGGAGCACTTCTTTCAAGATGCATAACAAGTGCCGAAGTCGTTGCGTACGACGATCTTGGAACGGAAGCCATAAGAAAGCTTACGATAAAGGATTTTCCCGTTATCGTCGCCGCAGACGTTCATGGAAACAAAATTTATTGATATTTAAATTGAAAGAGCCGACCGGGAAGATTCTGCCGGCTCTTTAGAAACGGGGACTATGTTATGGACTGTGATGAAAAAGTGCAGGATTTATTGGAATCTTAAGTATCCGGAGGAGGAGTGAGATTATCATGAAAACAATTCTTTTTCAGGGGGATTCTATCACGGACGCCGGACGCGACCGGGAAATCGAGGAGGATCTGGGAAAGGGGTATCCGAATCTTGTAGCGGCGCGTCTCGGAATTGACAGACCGGGTGAGTTCCGGTTTTTCAATCGCGGCGTCAGCGGCGATCGGGTCGTTGATGTTTACGCCCGGATGAAGAAGGATATCTTAAATGTACGTCCGGATTATATGAGTCTTCTTGTCGGTGTCAATGATGTCTGGCACGAGCTTGATTTTTCAAACGGCGTGGATGCAAAGAGATTTGAAAGAATTTACAGGATGCTGCTGGATGACATTTTAAGCGTGCTTCCGGATTTGAAGCTGATGATCTTCGAGCCCTATGTAATGAAAGGCTGGGCGACGGAAAGGTACTTTGAGACTTTCCAAGCGGAAGTAGCTAAAAGAGCCGAAATAGTAAAGAAGCTTGCAGGGGAGTTCGGACTGCCGTTTATTCCGCTAAGGGAGCCCCTTATGGAACTCTCGCAAAATGCAGATACATCATATTATCTTCAGGATGGCGTTCATCCGAAGCCGCCGTTCCATCAGTATATAGCAGACAGGTGGCTCGAGGTTTTCAGTCAATGGGAAAAAACCTATCCGGCGGTTATTGACAACCAAATGTCATTTTAGTATACTTGTAACGTTGTTTAAGCATATTTTTGTTTATTCAGGCAATGGAGAAGTACTCAAGTTGGCTGAAGAGGCGCCCCTGCTAAGGGTGTAGGTCGTTCACGCGGCGCGAGGGTTCAAATCCCTCCTTCTCCGTATTAAGATAGAATCGAAAAGGACTTAAAGTAAAGTACCTTTCGATTCTTTTTTGGTTCTTAACCAATAAAAA
>CAYMAY010000022.1:0-21115 GCA_964388555.1 uncultured Lachnospiraceae bacterium | reverse complement strand
TTATATCCGAAAAATCGTATTCCGCGTCCATCTCACAATCCGGCGCCTTAGGAGTCTTTCCGAATAAAAGATAAAAAAGCAGTGCCCCGACTCCATAGACGTCCGTATATTCGCCGAGACTCCCTGCATTTCCGCTCTGAAGCTCAAATGCCGAAAAGCCCTTCGAATACGATATCCTAAAGGCTTCTATCTCACCATTTTTTATCATTTTAATTTCGTTCACCGGGAGCAATGAATCGAAGTCGAAAAGCTGTATCTGCTTTTTATACCCATCGATGACCAGCACGTTTTCCGGTTTGGTGTCAAGATACAAGTATCCCTGTTTGTGGATCTTGCCTATCACGTAAGCCACCCGGATCACAAGCTGAATACATTCCTTTAACGAGTCCGGCTGATAATTTTTCAAATTTTTCCTTGAGGAATACGCAGATATGGTATAGCATGTGCCGTTTTCACAGAACATATCCATCTGATTTGTCATTGAGGCATAATTGTCTTCCGAATAAAACAACTGGCTCGTACGTGAAAAATCCCTCCGGAAATTCCTTTTTTCACACTCAAACGCCTTAGAATCCTTTGCGGAAGGGATCAGGTTATCGTTTTTATCGCGCAAGATATTAAGCTTATATGGATACAATTCCTTTATCCTGTATAAGCTTTTATTTCCCGTATCTGCGATTCTCGATGCTTCGTATACGATGCAGGAGCCGCCACGTCCGATCTCATCCTCGATGACAAAATTCAGCTTTTCACCGGTTTTATTACGAAGATGAAGAATCGTCCCTCCCTTTAAGGCAATCCTGTGATCTCCCATATTATCACTACCCCTTTTAACGCGCCGATAGTTTCCCTCATGAATAGGGTTTAGAAGTGTTCCGCCCTCTCTGATACAGCATTATTATATCATTTGATATCCTACTGTCGGTTTTGCATCTGCAAGGGATTACTGCTCACTTTTCACGGCGATCACTTCTCCCATATAGCTTCTGAATGCATCCAGAGGATGGTCATCATTCGAAGCCCATATGAAGACCCAGTCATAAGGATTACCGGCATAAAGTGTCTGATAGCCGGCAGCCAAAAGCCTGTTATTTATCGTATCAAGGCATCTTTTTCCGTCAGCATTTTCCGCCTTGTAACCATCTCTTTTTATGCAGAGCTTAGCCCAGTAAGAGTAAAAGACAAGAAAGATCAGCATTTTCCTGAACATCTCATTGTCGCCTGTTTCGCCCCTAAGAAGCTTATCTATATTTTGGCGGCTCGGAAAATTGTATTCTGCCCGCAGCGGAAGAAGCCTGTTTTTGGATAATATCCAAGAAAGTGATCTGTCATACTTTGTTCTGTATTCCGTCTCCATATCGTTTGACAGACCGATGATCTGCGAAAAAATCGTCCACGTCGCCGCTTTCTCCTCGGCTACCACGTATTTATCACTTTCCTCGCGTTCTGTCTGGCCTCTGTCCAGTATTTGCCCTTCTTTTACGGCTAATCCATCTGGCTTTGAAATATTCTCCCACAGCTCCCGGACGTATTTAACGGCTGTTGCATTATTGTACGCGAAGTCGTCAATGTTCGCTTTGATATATTCGATCAGCTTTTCCTTATCATCTATGCTGTCTATATAATCCTTAATGCTCCCCGTATAAAGAATCTGCTGATCCGGCAATGCTTTTGCTTTTTTTGGCTTTTCAATGCCGTCAAGGATCTCTTTCACCTCCGGAAAACTAAGAGAATTTTTCATCCCGAAATAATAAACCGCCTCCTGAATGGTATGGCAGTCAAAACTTCTCTCAAGCTGAACACGGCTGAAAAATTCATTTGTCTCATCGACCGTAAGCCCAAACGCAAAGCAAATCAGAAAAGCCGTATTGCGTTTCGGTTTTTGTTCTCCCATAAACCATCTTTTAATTCCCCTCGGAACGGGTATATTTGAAGATTTAAACCTGTCCTGAACAAATTTCACTTTTTGATCATCATCATCGCCTGTATAGCCTCTTTTTTTTATAAACTCAGTCATCGACTTATAAAAACCGCGAAACGAATCAAATATCTCCATGATATTTTTCTCGTAATCGTCATCATCTCTATCCAGGCATTCAGCCTTTTCTTCAAGTAACTCCGTATAATTATCCATTCTGTCCTCGTCAATCCGACACAAATTCGCCAATAATTTCCGCTGTCTCTTCTATCTGCTCTTCGTTTGAGATCTTTGCTTCATTATCTCCATCCTGCATCCCGTAGCTTCCGAAATATGCGTGGCAGCCGCCGTCTATTATGGTTTCGGTAAAATTGTCCGGGAGATTCTCTTTGTTCTTTTCGTAATTTTCATTATTTAATACGCCGTCTTCTGAGCCGTACACGGACAGAACCTTAAGATCACTGTCGCTGATATCGTTTACCGAATACGCCGCAAGCAAAATAAGTCCATCGTACTGATCAGTATGCTCTGATACATACTTTGCCGCCATGGATCCGCCAAGCGAATGACCGCCTATGTACCAGTTTGTGACCCCGGGATATTTTTCTTCTTCTCCGTCGGCCGCGTTTGTCTTGAAAACCGCAAGATTAAAGGGCATTTTATCTAGAATACACAATATGCCCTCCTGTGCACATTTTCGCATCAGCGGAACATACGCTTCGGCCTGTACCTTGCCTCCGGGATAAAATATGAATCCTGCTTCTATATCATCCGGAATAAAGTATATGGCATTTTCGGTATCCTCAATACTCACACCATCATCTGTTCCCTGCATGGCCTCAATTGCCGCAAAATCCGCCGCATAATAATCGGATACATATAAAATGCATCCGATCATCAGTACAGCTATTACAGCTATTATTATTTTAGGCAGTAATCGTCTTTTTTTGTTGCTTTTTAAAAACATCTCTTTTCGTAAAACCTTTGTCATTTATCTGTGTCGTCTGATTTTTTCTTCTCTTAGCCCATTGATTTTACAACATACGCAGTGAATCCTCAACAATATCACCTGCCTAATTCTGCACAAAAAAGCTCCCAAATTTTAGGCATCGCCGATCATAGATCAAAGCGATGCCTGTCAATGTGTTTGTTATTTATTAATTTTACTCGTGTTCCTCAATCCATTTCGGCAGCTCGCCGAGGTTTAAAAGAACATCATCTGCGCCGGCCTGCAGCAGCTTTTCTCTGCCCCTGTCAAGGACCACTTCCCGCTCAACAAGAGTGAGTGCTTCATACTCCGCCTGTGTCAAGCCAAGGACACTGCTGCCCTCAAGCACGCCTAAAGAAGCAACACCGGCCTGTTTACCTTCCTTGATATCAGATACCGTATCTCCCACCTTCACGACGTCATCAACCGATGCAATGCGGAATCGACGCATATTTTTAAATATCATATACGGATACGGGCGTCCCATGCCGTCTACCGCATCAGGTGTATAACACGCATCCGGTTTATATCCCAGCTCCGCGGCTTTCGGCTTAACAACCTCCATCATCTTATCGGTATAGCCGGTGGTGGATCCTATATATAATCCCATCCCCCGCAGCTTTGCCACGGTTTCTATCGTATATGGTTTCGGATCCGCGAAATTCTCAAGGCTCTGTATCAGTGATTTCTCAAAGACCTTATAAATATCCTCCACAGCCTTGCCATCCGGCGCGCTTCCGTATCGCTGTATCCACTGTTCGTTGAGCCTTGGCATATTAAGCATAGTTTTTATATGATCTCTTTTTAAAAGGCCCATTGGCCCGCGGATCTCATCTATTGTGGGCTCCAGTCCCATCTCGCGAAACGCAAGTTCAAAGGCGTTTACAGGGGCAAACGAGCCGTAATCCACGGTAGTTCCCGCCCAGTCAAATATCACAAGCTTCTTACTCATGGCTTTCCTCCTTAAGGAAATCGTCCATAATGCCGGCAAGTTTCCTGATGTCGTCAGCATATATCTCGCCTATGTTTCCGACGCGGAATGTATCCGCCTCCATAACCTTGCCGGGATAAAGAACGTAGCCTCTTTCTTTTATATAGTCGTACATCTTCTTAAATTTGAATTTCGCGCCTTCCGGATAATAAAAAGATGTTATGATCGGTCCCTGCACATCCTGGCTAAGATACGGCTTGAACCCAAGCATACCCAGCAACTGAACCAAAAGCTTTTGATTATCCTCATATCTCTTGTGACGGGCCTTGATGCCGCCCTCGCAGTCAAGCTCTTCCATGGCTTTGTCGAACGCCAAAACCACGTGGGTAGGCGATGTGAATCTCCACTTACCGTTTCCGTCTTCCATTCCTTTCCACTGATCATAAAGATCCAGAGAGAGAGATCTGGCCTTACCCTTACTTTCTGTGAGTTTATCACGTCTTGCAAGGATGAATGAAAATCCCGGAACGCCCTGGATGCACTTATTGGCACTGGAGATCAGAAAATCTATCCCCCATTCCTTTAACGGAATATAGACTCCGCCGAAGCTGGACATGGCATCAACGATAAATGTCTTACCGGCCTTTTTTACAACCCTGCCCACGGATTCCACATCATTTAAGATACCGCTTGTGGTCTCGCTGTGAACCATGGAAACATGAGTAATTGACGGATCCTCCGCAAGTATCCTCTCAATCTCCTTCGGATCCGGACGAAGGTAGTCCTTCTGCTCATACATATAATACGGGATTCCCGCGTGCTCGCATATGTCGCTCATACGTCGTCCGTAAGCACCGTTAGACGCTATAAGAAGCTTATCATTTTCGCCGATAACGCTTGTCAGCACTGATTCGACGCCGAATGTTCCGCTTCCCTGCATAAGAACCGCGGTATATTCCGAACCATCCACATGACCGAGCCTTAAGAGTCCCTCTCTGATACGCTGCGTTATCTGCTTGTAATCATCATCCCAGGTACAATGATCCACCATCATCTCATTTTTTACGGTATCAGTAGTGGTCAATGGTCCCGGTGTCAACAATTTATATCTGTTCCTGTCAGCCATAAAATTTACATATCTCCTTTTCCCCTTAAAAAAGGACGCCGGTGCGCCCTTTTTAGTCTTTACAAGTGTCTGTCAAAACACGTGCCTGTTACTTTTTTCCGTAATCTCAGGGCTTAGCTGCCTCTGAGATCTCCTGATGATGCTCGTAAAGTTCGAATGTAAGCTCTTCGCTGAAGGTCTTCGGATAAGCCGACTTGTTCTCGCTGTCTGAGCTTTCTCCCTCGTACAGCGGATTCGGATAGTAGCTCTGAAGCTCTTCTCTTCCGTTCTCGATTATGCACTGTGCCATTTCCATAGCAAGGCTGTTTGTATCATCGCCCTTGTCAAGTACTGCTACAGACTCTGTAAGTGAGAAGTTTCCTTCCGTAGGATCTACATAGTCGATAGGAAGTCCCTCTGCCTTAGCGGCTACTGCCTGATGACGAAGGCCGAATCCTATAGCAACCTCGCCTGCCTCACAAAGCTTAAGAGGTGCGGATCCCGATGACTCGATGTGGTCTCCTGCATTTTCATAGATGTCGTGTAATACTTCCTGTGCACCGTCCTCACCGTACTCAGAAATAAGTGCCTGCATAAGGAGCCATGCCGTTGAAGAAGACTGAACATCGGTAACTGCGAGGAATCCCGAATAAACCGGATCAGCTAAATCCTTAAGGCATGTAGGTGTGGGAAGGTTGTTCTCTTCAAGAAGCTCTGTATTGATGATGATAGCGCCTTCCTGAGATGTGATGGGAGCCGTATAATCCGGAACCTCATCGATGGTATTCACATCAAATTCAAGTGTCTTGAACATATTGTTCTGCTCCTGGGCACTCTTAAGATAGAACGTGCTCATGGTAACCATATCTGCTTCAAGATCTGTTCCCTCTGCGAGAAGTTTTCCGCCAAGCTCAGATGTTCCGAATGTTTCGAATACGTATTTGCCTTCATATCCGTTATTATCAAGAGCATTTGACATTGCCAGGATAGCTTCGTCGTCTGCATTTGAATAGATTACAACCTGTTCTCCGTCACTTGCGTTTCCGCTATCTGAGCTCTGCGATTCAGCCTGTGCGCTGGCACTGCCTGTGCTTGCACTTGCGCTTGCGCTGCTTGCGGAGCTGTCGCTTCCGCCGCATCCTGCTAAAATTCCTGCTGTCATGGCAATTGTCATTCCCATTGCGATGATTCTTTTTTTCATAATAATTCCTTTCTTTTCTTCTTTCTTTACTTTTTCTCCCGTTTTTTACGGTTATTTGCAAGCCATGTAAAAATGGCCTTTGCTGCCAGGTTTGTAAATAAGATAAGCAGTGACAACACAAATACTTCATTATATTTGTTGTAATACTGAAGCTGCTTTATCTTGGTTGTAAGAACCATTGTCTTCGCGCCTACGATAAATATCAGTGCGCTTATGGTGACCATGGAATTTATAAAATAATAGCTGAAAGACTCAATGAGACTCGCCGCCGCATTTGGCGTAACAACTCTTACTATCGTCTTGAACCAGCTGTCTCCCATGAGCATTCCCGTGGTTTCCCACTTGGCATTCATCTTCGACAGCGAATTTTTCATCATCAGATACGGTGTTGAAAAATAATGTATGATATTGCACAGGATCATAAGCACAAATGTATTCTGCAGCGATGTTCCCGTGAAGCTGAACAGAAACGCAAGACCCAGCACCATTCCCGGTATTGTATTTGTAATAAGTGCGATGGAATCTATCGTCTGTTTGCATTTTTTTGACAAAGTGCTTCTGGCCGTTATAAGGGCCGCTATATAGGCAACGATCGTTCCGAAAAGCGCCGTAAGGGCGGCCATCAGCAGCGAATGTATATAGATCGTTATGAGTTCGTTATCCGCAAATACCTCTTTAAAGTGCTCCATGGTGAACTCTGCCTGATACGGCCAGCTCTTTACCAGCGGTATAACGAATACGACAGCGAAAAATGCGATTATGATCATCGATATCACCGCGCCCGCAATGCCCCAGGATATATCTCTGGAACGGTTGGTGCGAAGCTCGGCATCGCTTATCTTGTCGTAACGGATGTTGTAGCGATCGAGATATCTCATCAGTAAGATGCTTACGATGGAGGGTATCAGCATTATCAGTGAAACTACGGCTCCGCGATTGAAATCGGGAACACCGCCAAGCATTTCGTTGTAAAGCGTTGTCGCTATGACGTCGTACTTTCCGCCGACCGAAGCCGGTATTCCGAAGTCTGTAAAGCACAGAAAAAACGACTGTATAAACGCTCCTGCCATCGTACCCAAAAGAGGTCTTAACACGGCTATCCAGAATGTGGAAAGTGTGCCGTCTCCCATTGCCTTGGATACTATAAGCGTCTTCTTATCTATGTACTCCATGGTGTTGCTGATGAGCATGAACGCAACAGGAACCGTATAGATCACGTATCCGATAAGCAGGCCGCCAAATCCGTATATGTTAAACAGCTGGTGTCCCAAAAGCCTTGTGATGAGCCCCTGCTTTCCGAAGGAATAGATGATGGCGAAACCATATGTTATGGTGGGCAGGAACATCGGAAGTAAAACGAAGGCGTGAAGTATGTTTTTTATCGCCTTTGGAAGTTTTGTATAATGCAATGCGTATGCGATGATAAATGCGATCAACACTGCTACCAATGCGGACGCCGCCGACACCTTAAAGCTGTTTGTAAGGGCAGTGGCGAAGTTCTTCCCGCTTACGACCGAGCCATAATATTCACCTGTAAAACTGCTGCCGTTCCAGAAGGATTTGATAAAAAGCCGGATCACCGGCACCGCCAGAAACGCGGCAAACAAGGCGGCGATTACTATAAAAAGTATCTTAAGTTCACGGTTTTTGCTTTTCATGATGATTTACACCGCAGCCCCCGTGATGATGGGCTCCCCGAAAAGTGCATATATATTGTTTTTCTTGATCTCAAGCTGATCCAGTATGAATTTGCGGACAAAATCATTACTGGGCTTGTGAATGATCTCGGAAGGCTGACCGTACTGTGCGATCATGCCGTTTTCGATGATAAGAACACGCTCGGAAAGAGTTAACGCCTCCTCCGGATCGTGTGTAACGATTATTGTCGTGAGATTATATTCTCTCGCTATTGTTTTGATACGCTCTTTTATGGATTCCTTGATGATTCCGTCTAACGCGGACAATGGCTCATCAAGAAGAAGTATCCTGGGCTTCATTACAAGAGTCCGGGCCAGGGCAACTCTCTGCTTCTGACCGCCGGAAAGCTGATCGATGCTTTTTTCCAGATGCTCATTCAATCCCAGAAGTTCTATAAGCTCCTCAACCTCTTCTTTCGAAGATATTCCCGGCTTATTTTTAAGTCCGTATGTAATGTTCTGATAAACATTGAGATTCGGGAAAAGGGCGTAATCCTGAAATACGATATTAAATCCTCTCTTTTCCATAGCTGTATGAGTAAGATCCTCCCCGTTGTATCTGATGGTTCCGCCATCTGCCTCAACGATTCCCAGGATAAGATTAAGCAATGTGGTCTTTCCGCAGCCCGAAGGTCCTAATATCGAAACGATCTCTCCGTCTTCAACGTTGATGGAAATATCCTTTAATACGGGTACACCGTCGAATGATTTTTGAATATGTTCAAGTTCCAGCATTCTGCCAGCTCCTTTCGTATGATTGCCGTTCAATAGTTACGGCAACTTCATCTATGTTTTGTTTTCGAACCAATCTCATTTAGCCATTATTATAATTTCACAAAAAAACTCGCTCTATCTTGTTAACATCAAACAATTATCAAATCTTCGAAAATATACATCATGCAATTGTAAAGTATCTTTGCATTTGCGTGACCGAGTTTGACCGTTTGTGATTTTTCCACAATTATGGTATGAAATTTTAGTTAATCATTTTTGACGTTTTTTGATTGATTTTGACCGAATTTGATATTATAATCAGGTCATAACAAAGAACGGAGGAATGTCAATGCTGTACACGGTAACATTTAATCCAAGTCTTGATTACATCGTATCAGTAGACAATTTCAAACTCGGTCTTACAAATCGCACGACACAGGAGCTGATCCTTCCCGGAGGCAAAGGCATAAACGTATCAATAGTCCTTAAAAACCTCGGCTTTGATACCACGGCTCTTGGATTTACGGCAGGTTTTGTGGGAGACGAGATAAAGCGGCGGGTTGAAAAACTTGGTATCGTTTCAGATTTTATAGACATACCGGATGGCATCTCACGGATAAATGTGAAATTAAAATCCATCGACGGAACCGAGATCAACGGCATGGGGCCCGACATAAGCCGCGAAAAAGTCGACGAGCTCATGCATCATCTCGATAAGCTTAAAAATGGAGATGTCCTGTTCCTTGCAGGAAGCATTCCGTCATCGATGCCGGACGACATATACAGCCGCATAATGGAACGGCTGCAGGATAAGGGAATAGAGATCGTTGTTGATGCAACGAAGGATCTTCTTCTGAACGTACTTGAATATCATCCGTTTCTCATAAAGCCCAACAATCACGAGCTGGGAGAAATTTTCGGAGTCGAATTAAATACCCGGGAATCGGTTATCCCGTACGGAATGAAGCTGAGGGAAATGGGTGCGCGAAACGTACTTATTTCAATGGCAGGCGAAGGAGCCGTGCTCATTGATGAAAACGATGATGTTTTCCAGTCTCCTGCTCCCAAAGGAACCCTGGTAAATGCCGTCGGTGCCGGCGATTCCATGGTTGCCGGATTTATGAGCGGCTGGCTTAGAACTCAAAACTACGAAACAGCATTTTACACAGGCGTTGCCTGCGGAAGCGCAAGTGCATTTTCCGAAAACCTTGCTACCTTGCCCGAGGTAGAAGAAATATTAAAACAATTAAAGGGGGAACAAGAATGAGAATCACAGATCTTATTGACAAGCGTTCAGTTTCTTTAGATGCATCTCCATCGTCTAAAAGCGAAGCTCTCGATACCATTGTAGATCTCATGTGCAAAAGCGGCAAAATCACCGACCGCGAGGCCTACAGACAAAAGGTATATGATCGCGAGGAAGAAAGCACAACAGGAATCGGTGAAGGGATCGCAATCCCCCACGGAAAGTGCGATGCGGTCAAGGCTCCCGGACTTGCAGCCATGGTCGTAAAAAACGGCGTTGACTTTGATTCGCTTGACGGCGAACCGGCAACACTTTTCTTTCTCATTGCCGCACCAAACACCGAGGATAACGTTCATCTCGATGTTCTCAGCAAGCTTTCGATGATGCTTATGGACGAAGATTTCAGCAACTCCCTAAAAAACGCAAAAAGCGTAGACGAATTTCTTTCCATAATAGATAAGGCCGATTCCGAAAACGGCGGCGTTGATGAGCGTCTTGCAGACACATCCGTGAGCGGTACAAAGGGCAAAATCCTTGCCGTTACAGGATGCCCCACCGGAATCGCTCATACATACATGGCTGCGGAGGCACTGGAAAAAGCTGCAACTGCTGCCGGATATTCTATTAAAGTAGAAACAAGAGGCTCCGGCGGTACGAAAAACCTGATCACAGCCGATGAGATCAACGAGGCTGTCGGAATCATCGTTGCGGCAGATACCCAGGTTCCGCTGGATCGCTTCAACGGCAAAAAGGTCATTGTAACGCAGGTTTCAGCCGGTATAAGCAAGGCAGATGAGCTTGTTGCCCAGCTGGATTCCGGAAATGTTCCCGTATATCAATCAGGAAACAAGTCGGCGCAGGAAACCGTTTCCTCCGGCAACGGTGAAAGCTTCGCTCATAAATTTTACACACATCTTATGAACGGCGTTTCCCACATGCTTCCGTTTGTTGTTGGCGGCGGTATACTTATCGCTCTCGCATTCCTCATCGATGGATTCTCGGTAGACATCAATTCCCTCGATGCTGCCGCAAGATCATCCTTTGGTACGATAACTCCCGTCGCAGCCACCCTTAAGACCATCGGCGGCGTAGCATTCAACCTAATGCTTCCAGTCCTTGCAGGATTTATAGCGATGGCCATCGGCGACAGACCGGCTCTTGCCGTGGGATTTGTCGGCGGAATGATTGCCTACAACGGAACATCCGGATTTTTAGGAGCTCTTGTGGCAGGATTTCTGGCAGGATATATAATTATCCTTTTGAAAAAAATGTGTGCAAAGCTTCCCGATGCCATTGAAAAGCTGGCACCCGTCCTGATCTATCCGGTATTAGGCATTCTGATCATAGGACTTGCAATGAATTTCGTTATCGAGCCCATCATGGGCGGAATCAACTCCGCGCTTAACTCCGGTCTTGCAAGCATGGGCGGTTCAAGCAAAATTCTTCTTGGTCTTGTACTTGGCGGAATGATGGCCATCGATATGGGCGGTCCCTTCAACAAGGCAGCGTATGTATTCGGTACAGCAGCCATCGCAGCCGGAAACTACGATATCATGGCATCTGTTATGATCGGCGGTATGACACCACCCATCGCAATAGCTCTGGCGACCATTATCTTCAAAAACAAATTTACGAAATCAGAGCGTGAATCAGGTCCTACGAACTTTGTAATGGGTCTTGCGTTTATCACAGAGGGTGCGATTCCTTATGCAGCCTCCGATCCTTTAAGGGTTATCCCGTCATGTATGATCGGTTCCGCAGTTGCCGGAGCAATATCAGCCGGCTTCGGATGTACACTTATGGCTCCTCACGGCGGAATATTTGTTTTCCCCGTAG
Organism: uncultured Lachnospiraceae bacterium; assembly: GCA_964388555.1. Classification (GTDB taxonomy): domain Bacteria; phylum Bacillota; class Clostridia; order Lachnospirales; family Lachnospiraceae; genus Alectryocaccobium. The sequence goes on along the minus strand of CAYMAY010000022.1, from coordinate 9,479 downwards.
TCGGAAATACGCTTATGTACATTGTTGCCCTGATCGCTGGAAGTCTTGTAACCTGTTTCCTGCTTGGATTGCTTAAGAAAAAGGTAGTAGAGTAAGAAATTTTAATCTGATATACTAATAAAAAATAATGAGGTGACGAAATGAAAGAATTCAAATACACAATTACAGATCCCGAAGGAATACATGCACGCCCGGCAGGAGAGCTTGTAAAGATTTGCAAAGCATACTCATGCAATATCACCATCGCAAAGGGCGACAAGAAAATGGACTGCAAAAAAATATTCGGCGTTATGAGTCTCGGAGTAAAGAAAGATATGGAAATCACTCTTACCTTTGACGGTGAGGACGAAGATGCCGCTTTTGAAGCAGTAAGCAGTTTCTTACAGGCTAATCTTTAACTTTTACTACTAAGCTTCAGGGCGGGAATTCTTTAGGATCATCTTAAGGGATCTCCGCCCTTTTTATAAGGAGAGATCATCATGAAAGCATTCAACGGAAAAAGTGTATTCGGCGGGATTGCCATCGGCAAGATCAGACTTTACAAAAAAGCCGACCGGAATATCCACCGAATCGTAATAGAGGATACCGAATCAGAGATTAAACGCTACAAAACCGCAAAAGACGAGGCGATACGCCAGCTTCAATCCCTTTATGACAAGGCATTAAATGAGGTCGGCGAGGAAAACGCCGCCATATTTGAAATACATCAGATGATGCTTGACGACGATGATTACAACGAATCCGTAGAAAACATCATCAATTCCCAGAATGCGAATGCGGAGTATGCCGTCGCATCTACGTCGGACGAATTTGCCCAGATGTTCGCATCCATGGATGATGACTATATGAAAGAAAGAGCCGCGGACGTTAAGGATATTTCCGGACGTCTTTTAAACATCCTCACCGGTTCATCACATAGCCTGACGGATTTTACCGAGCCCGTGATTCTTATTGCCGATGATCTCGCCCCGTCGGAAACAGTTCAGATCGATAAAGATATGGTTCTTTCCTTTGTTACGGTACATGGCTCGCTCAATTCCCATACCGCCATACTCGCAAGAACCATGGCTATACCCTCACTCGTATCAACCGATATGCCCCTTGATGATGATCTTGACGGAAAAACCGCCATTGTGGATGGCAACGAAGGGATCATATATATAGATCCAGACGAATCAACTCTCTCCCGCATGACGGACGCTTATAATAAAGAAACCGAGAAAAAAGATCTTTTGCAGTCACTTAAAGGGAAGGAAAATGTTACCCGCGACGGTCAGAAGATCATGCTCTACGCAAATATCGGAAACATCAAGGATCTCGATCTGGTCTGCAAAAACGACGCCGGCGGCATCGGTCTTTTCAGAAGCGAATTCATCTACCTTGAGCAGGATCACTTTCCAACGGAGGATGAGCAGTTCCAAATCTACAAAAAAGTCGCGGAAACCATGGAAGGCCGCCGCGTAATCATAAGAACTCTCGATATCGGTGCCGACAAACAGTGCGATTATTTCGATATGGCAAAAGAGGATAATCCGGCGATGGGCTTAAGAGCAATACGAATATGCCTTACAAGGCCGGAAATCTTCAAGACTCAGCTTAGGGCACTTTTCAGGGCGAGTCTTTACGGAAAGCTCGCAATCATGTATCCTATGATCATAAGCATCGAGGAAATCCGTAAGATAAAAGCCATTGTTGAAGAAGTTAAGCAGGAGCTTACAGAAGAAGGTATCGAATACGGCGAGCCCGAGCAGGGTATCATGATCGAGACTCCGGCAGCCGCAATAATGAGCGATGTTCTGGCGAAAGAGGTGGATTTCTTCAGCATAGGTACAAATGATCTGACCCAGTACACCCTTGCAATTGACAGGCAGAACACGCAGCTTGACGCGTTTTTCAATCCCCATCATCCTGCAATCCTCCGTCAGATCAAAATGGTGGTTGAAAATGCTCACAAAGCAGGTATCTGGGCAGGTATCTGCGGAGAATTAGGCGCGGATCCGACTCTTACCCAGGAATTTCTTTCCATGGGAGTTGATGAGCTTTCGGTATCTCCGGGAAGCATACTTCCTCTCAGAGGAATCATCCGCGAAACAAATGTTTCAGAATATAAAAAGTCAAAACGGGAGTAATTCATGTTAACAGAAGAAAGGCGCAATGCCATCCTGCAGCTGGTAAATTCCAGGGGAAGCATTACGGTAACAGACATAAAAGAGCAGCTCAACATATCAGAATCGACGGCAAGAAGGGACATAACCGCCCTTGATGCCATGGGTAAGCTGGAAAAAGTATTCGGCGGAGCGATCTCTATCTCCACAACAGTCTCAACCGCAGAGCCTACGTTTGCTCAGAAGGTGGATCTGTTTAAGGACGAAAAAGAACGCATCGCCAAATATGCGGCCTCGCTTATAACTCCGTCGGATATTGTTTTTATTGATGGAGGAACCACAACCCTGGCTCTTATAAAATACTTAAGCGAAGAAGCCGGTCTTGCCGGCTTTGTTACCAACGGAGTAGCCCATGGACAGCTTTTAGGCTCGATGGGAAAGCGTGCCATCCTTATCGGCGGCGAGCTGAAAAGCACCACCGATGCTGTTGTCGGCAATCTGGCAGTAACCATGATCCGAAGATTCCACTTTACAAAAGGATTCTTCGGAGCTAACGGGATAACAAAGCAGGCCGGTTTTACAACTCCTGACGCCAGCGAGGCCTTTACAAAACAGGCTGCCATGGAACAATGCCAGAATTGCTTCGTACTGGGCGATTCTTCCAAATTCGGCATTGTTTCATCGGTAACCTTCGGGGATATCTCATCGGCTCAGATAATAACCGAAAGCATCCCCGATCATTTTAAGGATCTTTCTAATATACATAAAGTCTGACGAAAAAGGAGCTGCGCACCGTTCAGGTGCAACAGCTCCTCTTAATAATCATTTTTATCTCAAATATTCCTGTATTAAGCAACAAGGAAGAATTTGATGATGAATATTATTGAAATTGCATATGTAAGTATTGATACATCCTTCGGCTTTCCTGAGAATACCTTGATAAGGGTATGTGTGATCATTGCGATACCGATAGCGTGTCCGATAGAACCGGAAATAGGCATTGCGATCATCATAAGTGCAACAGGGATAACCTGGTCGATGGATTCAAACTTGACATTCTTAAGTCCTAAGAGCATGAGAGCTCCTACATATATAAGCGCCGATGATGTAGCGGCTGCCGGAATAACGCCTGCAAGAGGTGCTATGAATATACATGCAAGGAACATGATACCTGTTGTAAGGGATGTAAGACCCGTTCTTCCGCCTGCCTCAACACCTGATGCAGACTCAACGAATGTCGTTACTGTAGATGTACCTGTTACGGCACCTGCAACTGTTCCGACTGCGTCAGAAATAAGTGCTTCTTTCATGTTAGGCATATTTCCGTCTTTATCAAGCATATTTGCTCTGGAAGCGGTACCTACCAGCGTTCCGATAGTATCGAACATATCTATGATACAGAATGTTATGATAAGTGTGATAGCCGTGAACCAGCCGATATTTACAAATCCCGCAAAATCGAATGCAAACCATGTCTGGGATGCCATATCTCCGAATGCAGGAAGGAAGCTTGCTCCCTCAAGGCTGGAGAAGGGATTTTCTCCGAGAACTGCTGCCTGCATGATCCAGTAGAATACCGATGCAACAAGCATTCCCACAAGAACGTTTCCTTTGAATTTCTTCTTAGCAAGAACTACCATGATAACAAGGCCGATGAACATTGTGATGATAACGAGAACCATCTTGTTGTATGCATCGCCCATCTGCTGTGCTGCGTAACCTGCTGTAAGTGATCCGAAGAAGTCACGAAGCGCATACCAGCAGTTTCCGTTTGAATCGTAAACACCAACGTTTGATCCCATACCGATGTTGATAAGCATAAGACCGATAGCCGGTGAGATCGCAAGTCTTATTCGAAGCGGTATAGCCTGTACTATCTTTTCTCTTACATTCAATATAGAAAGAATGAAGAAAATGATACCTTCGATAAGGATAATGCAAAGTGCCGATCTGAAGGACTGCAGATAAGACATTCCCGTAATGCTTACAATATTTGTAACAACTACGGCAAAGAAACTGTTAAGTCCCATACCCGGTGCCATTGCAAACGGCTTATTTGCAAGGAAAGCCATGCAGATCGTACCGATACCTGAAGCGATACAGGTTGAAAGGAATACTGCATTCCAGAGTTCCTGTCCTCCGTTTGCTCCGAATCCCGTAAGAAGATTCGGATTGAGTGCGATGATGTACGCCATTGTCATGAACGTTGTAAGACCGGCAATGATCTCAACTCGCACGGTTGTGTTGTTTTCTTTTAGTTTAAACAACTTCTCCATCAGAAAAATCCTCCCCCGATTTTAAAAAAAGATTAATTTGAAACAAGTTCGTTGTTTCTTTCACGAAACTTCATTGTATCAGACGCAATCGTTTCTGTACAGATGTATAAATTTACAAATGCACAAAAAATTGACCAAACTTTTAAACAATCCTTCTTTATTTTTTGAATTAGTTCGTCCAGATTTTAACCCTTCTTCGCACTGTATGCTGAAAGAGACACCGGCGGCTGGTTTTCGATGCAGGCCGAGATCAGGTCTAAAACCCAGCTATTCTCATCACTTATCGCATCACCATTAGCTAAAGCATTAAAATAAAATGATCCGTCCTCCTGAAGCTCACCCGACATGATCGGCGTCTGATCGTAATCTCCGATCATGGCCATCAGATACATTTTTTCGTCGCTGCCGGCCATTTTTTCCGCAAAAGTGCTGTTCCGCACCGTTATTCCGTCTTCCGACAGATTACAGCTTGTGACGTAATCTGAATACTGCAAATCCTCTGCAGCGATAATGAATTTATTACCGCCCAAAGCAAGATCGGCTATTTCGGTATCCAGAAGTCTGTCCTGACCTTTTACCGCGAGAAATGTATAAATAGGAGAATCGCAGCCTGTCGTAACAGCACTTAAGCTATCCATTTCACCAAGAGCATAAGATGAGCCGATAGCATCCAGCCTGTTTTTAAGCACCTGATAGCAATCCATCTGCTCTCCGTCCGACATACATCCGTATATGTAATAGGAATTAGTGTCGTCAGAAAGATTCCCAACCTCCACCTGGCTGCTTCCGAACTCTGATGTATCATCCTGCCAGTCGGTCTGCTCCTCGATGGCAATATCAAAGCTGTGCTCCAACGGCGCATGAGTCAGGTTATACTGCAGTATTTCAAAAAGCGTATTGCTTTCATCCTCCGGCAGAAGATAAAAGCCGCTGCCATCCTCCTTTGCAACTATGGAAAAAGTCTCCAGCGGCGGAGTGCAATCGCTGTCCTGCTCCAATGTATACGAATCGCCCCAATTTTCAAGCGTGGACTCATTTTCTTCGATAAAGCTATCACTGAAATCTACAGAAAAATATTTTTCATGGTTAAGGATGCTCGTCGCACCGTCATCTTCCGCACTGACGGAAAAATCCTCGCACTGCACAAGAGGAATTGTCCCATCGCCTCCGACCTGCTTAAGATTCAGCGACGCTGCCCGCGACAGATAGGCTCGAAGGACGTATTCCGGTATCGCCTCATATTCGTAGGTTGTTGATTTATAATCGTTGTCCACCGCCTCATTTTTCGGGAAATCTTCTTTATTCAGCAAAAGCGTGATGATCCCGCCGTCCTCTTCGAGGCTATAGCTTCCGCTTGATTTCGAAAAGATTTCAAGGCGCTCTTTTAAAGTTTCGATGGATTCGTTATAACCCGCCACCGTAAATTCATCTGTTGGCGTAAGGGTTACCTTGTACATGGTTTCCGGATCATATACCATCGAACCACCGCTTTTATTAAATAAAACAAATACCACCGCGATAACAACCGCAGCCGCAGCACAGATTGCCGGTATAAACTTACGTTTTCTCCGCTTACCTGATATATTTTCTAAAGAAGCCTCTGCTTTCTTGTCCGGCATTGCCTTCTCTATGTCGTCAAGCATTTCTTTTGCCGATTGATAACGGTCATCCGGCTGAAGTGAAAGACCTTTCATAACGATCTTTTCAAGGTCAGCTTCTATGTTTACGCCAAGTTCCGAGGGCTTTTTAAGATCATCATCAAGAAGTCTGCTATAGGCTCCCTCCGGCTTTTTACCCGTCAGACAAAAATAAAGAACGGCACTGAGAGCATAAATATCCGTGAACGCACCCTGTTCCTCATCCGACGCCAGCTGTTCGATTGGTGTATAACCATCTTTTAATGTGCAGGTATACTCCGAGAGTCCCGCAGCTCTTACCGTACCGAAGTCAAAAAGCTTAAGCACTAACTCCTGCGCATTGCCACTTTCAGACATGACCATGATATTATCCGGCGCAATATCGCGGTGAATAAGCCCCATCTCATGTATTTCCCATAACGCACTTAAAAGCTGCTTCGCAGCAGTAAATAAAACCTGGGGCGAGATACAGCCTTTTTCCTTTACATATTCTGATAATGTCTGTCCCTCGAGGTACTCAAGTACGATATAACTGTTTCCGTTTTCTTCGAAGTAATCCAGAACCCGCACAACATTCGGGCTTTTGATGGACGCAAGGATCTCTCCCTCTTTAATTCCGGAAGCCGAGAGTTCCTTTATGCACACCCGTAGATTGATAGGTTCCTGCACCGCCTCGTATGTAAATGCAAAGCCGCCCTGCCCCAGAGTACGGATTATTTTATATCTGTTATTCAGTTTTGTACCGGAGATAAGCTGCTGCATGACCATACCTTCCCATGTATCGTAGAATTTTTTGAAATGCGGTTACATGTTATTCCTTACCGATTATAGCGTCAGTCTATAGCAATTTCATCAGTTTCATATAAGATCTTTTCAAGGGCTGCTCTTCTGTCGTCGCAGCTCAAAACCTTTACGATCATTTCATCGATCTGCACTTTATCCGGTGAAAGCTCTTCGAACCGACAAGCTCTTAAAATTTCGTCTAAGCGATGCTGGCTCAGCTTCATTCCGTCGTCCGCTATCTCGGCTTCACTTTCAAAGAACAAAAGTAATAAAAGAAGAAAGCTTCTTGAAATGCCGTCACCCCGGAGGACTTTCGACATCAGACTATATTCCTCCCAGTTAGGATCCTCCGCCTCGGAATCAGCCAGCAGTATATAAGAATAGAAGCGATTCACCAGCTCAAACAGCTTATTTGAACTTACCTTTGCGACCTCAAGACACTCTTTCACCTCGTCCCTCGTCATATTCGCATGGCGGTTCGGATCCATTTTTGAAATATTACTAAGAGGAAGGTCAAGATATATGTTTCGTTTATTTGTCCGCGAAATTCCGTCCGTAAGATAAAATCTAATCTGCGTATTTAGATACTCAAGGAAATATTTACAGATATAATATCGCGCCTTTTCACGTCCTTCGCTGAAGCTCCTTATGTTTTCGCAGATATATAAGACAAAATCACGATCCTTTGACAGCTTGTTTAGACCAAGCTCCACGGTTTTCGTCCGCTGAAGTGTATATTCATTTCCCACAATTACAACTGAGGATTTTTTTACATAATCACGAATTCTCGCAAGGGGAAATGCACTATAGGAGCCGTTAAAACCGTTTATCAGAAAATCGTCATATGTGCCGCTTTTCTCAAGCTCCTTCAGGTCGGAAACAAGATGCCGCCATTCGTCAAAACAAAGTCTTTTTTTGAAAGCATAGATCAAAGACGCTTCTAAAAGATCTCTGGCATACAGCCTTCCCTCACCTTTTTCCTGAAGATTATCGTTGAGCTCCTCAAGCGTCCAGCTGTTTACAAATCCTTTGTATATCACCCGGCAACGCAAAGGGCAGGCGGAAATCTCCGCCTGCATCGCCTTCATCTTTGTAATATTTTGCCTCATGGCAGAATAAGCTTTCGAAAGCTGATCCAGATACACAAGAGAATCCTTCCCGCCAATACCAAGTATCATCTCGTCAAATATGTTTCGTTTAACTCTTCTGCCCATTTTAAATTCCTTTATTTCCACTTCTTTAGACCTGATTAGTCTACCATTCCATTCTTATGCTTTCAACTTCTTCGGTGAAAACTGTTTTTATTTTTTCCGGGATTGTGCCTTTTGATAGCATCTCCATATCTTTTTTCACACTTCTGATTATTTTATCCGCTCGCGCAAGTATGCAATTTCGAAGATTAATATTTTTCCATTCGCCGTTTTTTATATTCAACTCTAATACACACTCTGTATGGGTTAGAAAAAACGTATATCTTGAATTGTCAAGCTGCATGTTTAAATGAGATACATACCAGCTCAGCATCCGGACAGCCGCCGTGGATGTCTCATAATCAATAACAATGAAGGTGCATTTATAATATATCCCGCTGCTGCGCTTCTCAATGTACATAAATTCTCCCACATAAAAACATATTGTGCATCATAATGAATGCTTTTTTTATCAAATTTTGCACAGGTAAACCCATGTATCGCTGCTTACGCCAGAGTCTGCTAAATCTGAATTACCTGCTTCGATGTAAAGACGTACACGTGCGCTCTCCATGCAGAAGTTTGCCGTAAATTCAACATATCCAAGAGTATTAGAGATATTTGACGGTGCCGACGGGATAACAGACTTATCTGTAAACTGAAGGCTTGTGCAATCCGGATAATTCTCTCTTAATGCGTCTGTGAAATCTATTATGCTTGCGCTCCACTCATGTTCAAATGTAAATACTCTTGAAAGCCATCCGTAGGCTCCGATACATACATCGTTCTCGCCGAGGCGTTCCGATCCCACCTGATTCATCAAAAGTATCTCATTTGCGTGCATCGAATAATTTTCAAGTCCGTAAACATTTGGCATTTCATCCATTGTGTAAAGGCAGTCATAACCGCAATCGTCAAGAACCGAATATGTGCAGCCGAATGCGTTCATAAGTGTGTCGTCGATCTCTGCATACATTTCCTCATCATCATCCGAAGAATTACCGGACTCATAATCGTTAGGATCCGTAAGTATCGATTTGCGCTCTCTATCGTCTATCTGATAGTAAACATATCCGTCGGAATCTGAAGTATTTGAATCGTCCACGCCGCACTGAGTATCGTAATCTTCCGAAGCATCCGAATGATATTCTGTGCTGTCGTAATCCATTATCTCTTCCATTGGAACCGTGTATGAGCTTGTGATCTCTCCGTCATCCCCGATCTCGCTAACTTCCATTTCTCCGCATGCTCCAAAGCTGAGTGCTGCTACCGCAATTGCTAAACTTACGAATAATTTCTTTTTCATGATCTTGATCTCCTTTATATGTCTGTTTTTGTTTCAGTTGTCTGATGACATGTATACTATGCTTTTCTCTCTGCAGATTTTTGTACCATTTAGAAATCATAGAAAAGCAAAGAAAAGGAGCATCCATTTTCCGGATACTCCCTAAACTATTTCTTTATCAAATTTTTCAGTTATGAATTGTC
>CAYMAY010000021.1:18266-22208 GCA_964388555.1 uncultured Lachnospiraceae bacterium | reverse complement strand
TTTATCACACAAAAAAATGTTTTAACAGTATTCGGAAAAAGATTTATGATAGGTTACATAAAAGGAACTGTAGAGGAGATATATCCCGATCACATTTTATTCGAAAGCAATTCCATAGGATACAGGATTTTTGTTCCTGTTTCGCTGATAGATGAGCTTTCGTACGGCGATGAATTAAAGATATATACATATTTGAGTGTCAAAGAGGACAGCCTCACACTTTTCGGATTTAAGAAACGTGATGAGCTTGAGACGTATAAGCTTCTCCTTACCGTAAACGGTGTTGGTCCGAAGGCCGCTATGGGGATAATGTCGTCCGTGGGGGTGGATGAACTCAGATATTGCGTGCTTACGTCGGATGCGAAAAAGCTTGCGAAGGCTCAGGGAATAGGCGCTAAAACGGCGCAGAAGATAATACTGGAGCTTAAGGATAAATTTTCTTTTGAAGATATGTTTGATGTTGATAATGAACAAACATCGGCTGCACCGGCGGCTTCAGGAGCGGTGGCAGATGCTGTTTCGGCTCTTGAGGCTCTTGGATATTCGGCTTCGGATGCGCTTAAGGCTGTCAGAAAAGCATCCGAAAATAATAGCGACGCAGACAGTGGAGAACTGCTAAAACTGTCGCTTAAATTTATGATTTAGTATAGGATAATTTCAGGTAATTAAATGGAAGACCGCGTAATTCAGACAAAAAAAAGAGAAGAGGACAGACCGGTCGAGAAAAGCCTCCGCCCAATGAACTTTGAGGACTACATCGGGCAGGAAAAGGCAAAGGAGACCTTAAAAGTATATATAGAAGCGGCGAAGAAACGAAACGACAGCATGGATCATGTTTTATTCTACGGGCCTCCGGGTCTCGGAAAAACGACGCTTGCGGGCATAATCGCAAATGAAATGGGTGCGCATCTTAAGATAACATCCGGACCGGCCATAGAAAAGCCCGGCGATATAGCCGCCGTTTTAAACGGACTTCAGGAAGGCGACATCTTATTTGTTGATGAGATACACAGGCTGAACAGACAGGTTGAAGAGGTGCTTTATCCGGCCATGGAGGATTTCGCCATAGACATTATGATAGGAAAGGGCAGCTCCGCCAGGTCGATTCGCCTTGAGCTTCCGCATTTTACGCTTATAGGTGCCACAACGAGAGCTGGTCTTTTGACGGCTCCTCTTAGGGACAGGTTCGGCGTTCTTTATCATATGGAATATTATACTGTTCCTGAGCTTAAGCAGATCGTTACGAAATCAGCGTTAAGGCTCGGTGTCGGGATAGATGAAGAAGGCGCAGCCGAGATAGCAAGGAGATCACGGGGAACGCCGAGGCTTGCGAACAGGCTTTTACGTCGCGTTCGTGATTTCGCCGAGGTTCGTTACGACAGTGATATAACCCGTGAGATCGCAAGAGAGGCTCTTGATCTGCTTGATGTGGACGAAATGGGTCTCGACAGTCTGGACAGAAAGATTCTTGGTGCCATAACGGGTCAGTTCGGCGGAGGTCCCGTGGGTCTGGACACGCTGGCGGCATATATTGGCGAGGAAAGCGGCACGATAGAGGATGTTTATGAGCCGTATCTGATTAAAAACGGATTTCTTATACGTACACCGCGGGGACGGGCGGTGACAGACAAGGCATACGTCCATTTGGGAATTGAAAAACAAGGGGAATAACGCAGCATTTATAAAAAGGGGAGCAGCGCTATGGCAGAGAAAAATACAGCGAAGGTCATGATAAACGGCAAGATCGTCACCCTGGGAGGGTACGAGAGCGAGGAATACTTTCAGCGTGTGGCGAATTACATAAATCATAAGCTTGAAGAAATGGAGCATATGCCCGCATATCGCAGGATGACACCTGAGACAAAGGCAAATATGCTCGCCATAAACATAGCTGATGATTATTTCAAGGCGAAGATCCAGGCCGATTATACCGAGCGCGAGATAGAAGATAAGGACAGGGAAGCTTACGAGGTGAAGCAGGATCTTGTTTCGGCGCGCATGGAAATAGATGAGCTCAAAAAAGAATTGAACAGATACAAAAATAATGACAGAAATTAAAAAAGTAGAATTGCTCGCTCCGGCGGGTTCATATGAGGCTTTTAGAGCGGGATTAAGCGCGGGAGCGGATGCTTTTTATCTTGGAGCAGAGCGTTTCGGCGCCCGTGCCTATGCCGATAATTTTACCCGGGACATCCTGTTCAGGGCTCTGGATGAGGCGCATGTGCTTGGCAGGCGTATATATCTGACCGTGAATACTCTTTTTAAGGAAAGCGAGCTGGAAGAGCTTTATTCCATGCTGCTGCCGCTTTACAGACATGGTCTCGATGCGGTTATCGTGCAGGATTTCGGCGCATTTCGTCTTATAAAAGAGTGTTTTAAAGATTTATCGATCCATGCCAGCACACAGATGACAGTCACCGGTGCCGACGGAGCTAAATTTATAGAATCCTGCGGAGCATCCAGAGTCGTACCGGCAAGAGAACTTTCAATAGATGAGATAAAGAGCATACGAAAAGAGACGTCTCTTGAAATAGAATGCTTTGTACACGGGGCGCTTTGCTATTGCTATTCCGGCGCGTGTCTCATGAGCAGCTTCATAGGCGGCAGGAGCGGAAACAGGGGAAAATGTGCACAGCCCTGCAGACTGCCCTATAAGGTATATGACGCAGGACATCTGATCTCAGATAAAAACAGTGCCTATGCCATGAATACAAAGGATATCTGCCTTATACACGATATCGCAAAGCTTGCGGATGCGGGAATAGATTCCTTTAAGATAGAAGGACGCATGAAACGTCCGGAATATGTGGCAGGGGTTGTGTCGGTATACAGAAAATATCTTGATCTGTATGAAAACGGCGAAATCCAAAAGGTATCAAAGAACGATGAAAGACTGCTTCATTCGCTTTTCAACAGAGACGGCTTCAGCCGGGGATATTTCTTCGGCAAGTCCGAAATGATGGCTCTGAAAAATGAGAGAATCTCGGGGAAAAGGTCCCCTGACGCCGATGAGGCGTATAAATTTGTTAAAGAGAATGTAATGAGTGCGGTCGTCAAGAAAAAGGCGGATGCGTTCTTTGAGATTTCGAAGGATCGTGAAGCATCATTTACGATCACGGATGGCGAAACATATGCCGTCTCATCACTTGAGAATATAGATGCTGCCATAGACAGACCACTCACAGGGGAATATGCCTTAAAGCAGCTTAATAAGACCGGCGACACCGAATTCGAGTTTAACGATATTAACATTCAGATAAATGCGGATGTGTTTTTAAGCGCAAAACAGCTTAATTCCATGCGCCGTGATGCAATCGATAAATTCCGTGATGCGATCACGGAAAAATATCGCAGAACAGAGGAAAATGTAAACAAGCCGGATCATTCGCAAAAATCGTCTGACAATATTGAAGCTGACCCGGAAATAAATGTTTCAGCTTCAAATAAAACTCAGCTTGAAATCGCACTTAAAAACAAAGAGATAAGCAGAGTTTACGCGCCGCTTTCTCTTATAAGAAATTTGAATTCGGACGAGATAAGCGGATACGAAGAAAAGCTCGGGGTTGCATTACCCTATATTTCCAGGCGTTCATCAAATAAGGCACTCCGTACGGAAATCCTTGCGGAAGCGAAAAAGGGAAGACATTTTCTTGTAAGAAATCCGGAAGATGCCGGATTTCTGATAAAAAGCGGTTTTGAATCTCTCATAAAGACGGATGGCGTATTATACACGATGAATTCCGTCAGCCTTGATTTTTGGCGCGAGAGTGGCGTTAGCGAATATACGGCACCGTTTGAGCTTAACAGGCGTGAGCTTACCACAAGGGATAATTCCTGCAGCGAAATGGTGGTCTACGGCCGTGTGCCGCTTATGGTTTCGGCACAGTGCGTTATAAAAAATTACGCAGGCTGTCAAAAAGCAAAGGGCAATGTCTTCATTGA
>CAYMAY010000021.1:11868-18166 GCA_964388555.1 uncultured Lachnospiraceae bacterium | reverse complement strand
CGGAGGAAATATGATAAGTATAATCGTAGAGGTATCAAAATATCTGCTGCTCTTCTTTATGCTTATGTTTACATGGGGAGTATTCAGGGCGCTGGGAGCGGGTGATCCCGTTATTCGGGCGCGCAGACTTAGAGGCCAGATGGCGAGTATGATGTTTTTCAACCTCGTCGGGTATTGCGTGCTCTATATGCAGACGTTCAATGTAGTGATCATAGGAATGTATGTGAGCGTTGTTATCTACCTGATAATAGTGCAGATAATGTATCACGCATTTTATAAGAACGCGTCGTTCATACTTGTAAATGTCATGTCGATGCTCTTATCGATAGGTTTTTTGATACAGACAAGGCTTGATACGGACAACGCCATGAAACAGCTTATTATAGCGGCGGGGGCGACAGTTATATCCATGTTCATTCCGCTTATAATAAAGAAATGGCGCGGCCTGCAGAACTTCGGAATACCCTGCGCGATAATCGGAATACTTCTTATCGGTTTTGTATTCGCATTCGCGAAGGTTTACAGCGGCGGTAAGCTTTCTGTTTCGATAGGAGGAATATCATTCCAGTTCTCGGAATTCGTAAAGATAACATTCGTGCTCTTTATCGCATCCATGCTGAAGGACGTTACAAATTTCAAACAGGTTATGAAGGTGACGATCCTTGCGGGATTGCATGTAATAATCCTGGTTTTATCAACGGATCTGGGAGCGGCTCTTATATACTTTATGGCGTACATTGTTATGGTATGTGTTGCGACGCGAAAGGTCGGGTATGCATTTCTGGGAATCGGAGGAATGGCGGCGGCGTCCGTGGCGGCGTATAAGATGTTTTCACATGTACGGGTCAGAGTCGAGGTCTGGAGAGATCCGTTTCAGGATTATCAGGGTACGGGATATCAGATCGTGCAGGCGCTTTTCAGTATATGCGCCGGCGGCTGGTTCGGCACCGGTCTTATGAACGGTTCACCGGAAAGCATACCGGTTGTGGCAGAGGATTGCATCTTTGCCGCGATCTGCGAGGAAATGGGAATACTCTTCGGAATATGTCTTATAGCTCTTTGCATGGGGCTTTATCTCGTAATAGTTAACATAGCAATGAAACTCAGCAACAGCTTTTACAAGCTTATTGCGATAGGACTTGCGACGGAATACGTATTCCAGGTATTCCTTACCATAGGCGGACAGACAAAGCTTATACCGATGACGGGAGTTACACTTCCCCTTATAAGCTACGGCGGAAGTTCCGTCATGTGTACGATATTTATGCTTGCAATAGTGCAGGGACTTTACGTCCTCAGGAAAAACGAGAACGAAATGTATGAGCCTCAGCAGACGCATGATGATATACGATCAAGGAAAGGACAATATGACGAAACACAATCAACAGGATTCGTACAGGAATCAGAACAGGAATCCTCAGACGGAGAATTCGACACAGACTCAATGGAAAAACGGATCGAAGAAGAAACGAAAAGGAGTCTCTACTGGTAAGTCGTATGTTTTCGTATCGTACCTCTTCCTTTTCCTGTTCGTGGGAATGATAGGCTACATGATATATTTTCAGGTAGAGAAAAGCTCGGAGCTGCTGGAGAGTCCTTATAACAACAGACTTACGGCTCAGCAGGCAAATACCGAAAGAGGTTCCATACTTGCAAGAGACGGTACGGTGTTGGCAAGAACAGTTACAAATGATGACGGAAGCGAATCCAGGGTCTATGATTGCGGAAGCCTTTTTGCCCAGACTGTGGGCTACACCGATTACGGAAACGCAGGTCTTGAAGCAACGCAGAATTATATCCTGCAGGATTCCAGCCAGACGATAATGGATCAGTTAAGCGGTGATCTTACGGAGAAAAAGCGCCAGGGGGATGATCTGGTTACCAGTCTCGACGTAAATATGCAGACTGCTGCCAGGAATGCACTCGATGGACATAAAGGAGCCGTTATTGTACTCGATGCGAATACGGCGAAGGTTCGTGCGTCAGTAAGTTTGCCGGACTTTGATCCGAACACGGTATATGAGGATTGGGAAAGCCTTAATACGGAGGATTCGGGAAGTCCCTTCTTAAACAGAGGGCTTCAGGGCCTTTACGAGCCCGGTTCCACGTTTAAGATAGTTACGGCGCTGGCTTATCTGAATGAATACGGAACAGATGCGAACTTCAGCTATGACTGCAGCAGCGAATATACGCAAGGGTCGTATACCATCCATTGCAGCGCAAACACGGCGCACGGCAGCCAGAGCCTGTCTGATGCCTTTGCAAATTCCTGCAACTGTGCATTTGCTTATATGGCAACAGAGCTTTTGGACAGCACGGCACTTGCCGAGGCAGCGTCTCAGCTTAACTTCGGGCAGGAGCTCTCACTGGGTCTTCCGTCTTCTACAAGTTCCTATAGTCTTGATAAGACGACGAAGGACGGTCTTACAATGCAGACGGCTATAGGCCAGGGTGATACACTCGTTACGCCTATATATATGGCGATGATCGCACAGTCGATCTACAATAACGGCGAAATGCTTATGCCGTCGTTTATAGAGCAGGTTCAGAGCAGCGACGGACGTGTTGTCAAGACCGAAGATGTGCAATCTCTCGGAAACGTCATGACGCAGGATGAGACGAATTATCTGAAGGGATATATGCAGCAGGTTGTTTCAAGCGGAACGGCTGCATCGGCATTCGCGGACGTCTCGATCCCTGTACTCGGCAAAACAGGAACGGCGGAATACGATAACAGTGACGGTCATGTTCACAGTTGGTTTGTCGGTTTTACAAATACCGGATCGGAGGACGTTGTAATTGCTGTGCTTATCGAGGAAGCAACAGTTGGAGATACGTCGGCGGCGCAGGTTGCGGCGAACATGATAAATGCATATTTCGCGGGGTAGTTTATAGCAGATCAAAGGGGTTTATCCGGATGATACACTGGCACGATAAGATATATTTGGGAGAAGACATAAAAAGCGAATATAAAAATATACGTGCAAAACTCGAAAAAGGCGAGTCACCTTTTGGGTTGTATGTTATAGCGCTGTCATCGAATAAATCAGAGCAGCTTGATATATTCCGTGCGGATATGTTTACAAGATCACGAAGATTATACCCTGAGCCGACGGTCGTGGGGCTTGCACGTGGGAAAAAAGAGGCAGAAGGGCTTGTCGCCCTTATGGCATTTGATTCATACGAAAAGACAGGCAAAGTTGATCTGAGAAAGCTTTTCGATTTAAGTATCGGAAGTTAAATGTGCGGCTGCGCATTGCATAAAAGAGCATTTTTGATTTACCCGGGGGATTTATGGCAATTTTTCTTCAAATATTATGCACGGTGGGATTTGTGCTGCTTATCGCTCTTGCGATAATCGCCGCACTTATTGCGCTTATACTTTTTCTCCCTGTCGTATATCGGGTAAAGATTAAAAAGGAAGAAAACTTTGACGGGTCGGGTTGTGTGAGATGGCTGTTCGGAGCGTTGATCTTTTCGTTTGAATTTGGAACGGACGGACTAAAGACAAGTCTTAGGGTATTCGGAATAAAGATAGGACCTGGAAAGAAAAAAGATAAGACAGTAAAAAAGGATGCGTCTGAGGAATATCAGCCGGCGAAAAAGCAGCCGACAATTCGTCCGGGTGAAAGAGTTGACGGAGAGTCAGACACCAAAAAAAGAGATGACAGCATATCATCAGATAAAATAAAAACCGATGTTGACGTTTCACCAGATCAAATTAAAGATGAAAAACGATCGGGCGGAAATACATCCGGAAACGGCATAAAACACGTGGATAACGAAGCCTTTACGGAAAAGGCGGAGCCCACGCTTGCGGAAAAAATAAGTTTCAAATTTAACGACTTATGTGATAAACTAAAAAAAGCCGGAGACATTAAAAAGATCTTCGATAAGGCAAAACCGGTACTTATAAAATTAGTAAAGGTAATTATGCCGAAGAAGATTTCGGGTTACATAGAGCTTGGTTTTGACGATCCCGCAAACACGGGAATTCTTTTGGCAATAGTAAGTGCTCTTTGCATTCCCATTCCGGAAAAATTAAGAGTCACACCCTGCTTTGAAGAGAAGAAGTTTAACTGTGATGTAAAGATAACGGGAAGGATATTTGTAATAATCCTCCTGATAAATGTGATAAAGCTTCTCAAGATTCCAGAAATCAGGAAGCTGATAAAGGAATCACGCGGAAAAGACCGGGGAAGCAACAGGAAGAAAACCAAACGAAAAAACAAACACAAAAGCAAAAATAAACGCAAAAGCGAATATAAAAACAAAAGGGTATAAATCTTAGTTAAAATGAAGGAGGCACAAAATGGCTGACAGTACTTTTAAAAACAATATAGAGGCTCTTGTGGGCGGAATGTCGGAATATCTCAACACAAAAACAGTTGTGGGAGAGGCTATAAACGTGGGGGATAATATCATCCTTCCCCTCGCCGACATATCTTTCGGACTGGGAGCCGGCACATTCGGTGCCGCAGACAAGAACAACGGCGGTGGCGGTATGGGTGCAAAGATAACACCTTCCGCAGTGCTTGTGGTAAATTCAGACAGCGCAAGAGTGTTAAGTCTTAAGGATAATCCGGGAATCCTGGAAAAGATCATAGAGGTTGCACCGGGAATCATCTCAAAGTTCACGAAAAAAGGCAGCTCGGAAAACGCAGCGGATGCTGCTAAGGATTTATTTGACGAGTAACAAGATGACGGACACGTCAGCTGCAGAATAACGGTACCGAAACGGTTAGGTTAATTGATTCGGTTAATCCACTGATAGAAAGTTGAAAATGGCAGGGGAAAGTCGATATAAGTCGTCGTTTCCGCTGCTTTTTTAATATTTTCTTTATTTTTTATTCACTTTTTATTTCTTGCTGATATTTTCTCTGTGGGTTATAATTACGAAAAAGTTTAATCGAGATGACTATTTAATTTTGAACTATATCCGAAAGGAGGACAGACCAGTGGGATACAACGACATATTGGAGTTTGCGGACAGCAAGCTTGAAATGTGCAAGAACAACGACCTTATACCGCGTGATATGTATTCACATTACGGTGTAAACTGCGGACTAAGAGATGAAAACGGAAACGGCGTATTAACAGGACTTACGAGAATATCAAAAATAGTGTCCTTTAAAAATATTGACGGAGTAAAAACACCGTGTGACGGCGAGCTTTGGTACAGAGGCTATCATATCTATAATATAATCTCATCGATAAAGGAAAACGAGTACGGATTTGAAAAGGTTGCATACCTTCTTCTGTTCGGAGAATATCCCAGCGAGAGTGAGTTAAAAGAATTTTGCGAAGTGATCGCAAAGGCAAGAAATCTGCCGTCGAACTTCACGAAAGACGTAATTATGAAGGCTCCGTCAAAGGATATAATGAATTCGATGACGCGAAGCATACTTACCCTTGCAAGCTATGATAAGCACATAAACGATAATTCGCTTAGACATAATATAATTCAGGCGATCAATCTGATAGCGGAATTTCCGATGCTGGCGGTGTATGCTTATCATGCATATAATTACTATCAGAATAACGGCAGCATGTACATACACAGACCGGATCCGTCCCTTTCTACGGCGGAAAACTTTTTGCGTATGTTAAGACCGGAGGCATCATTCTCACCCCTTGAGGCAAAAGTTCTTGATACCGCACTCATACTTCATATGGAACACGGCGGCGGAAACAATTCCACGTTTACAACGAGAGTTGTCACGACATCCGGATCAGATGCGTATTCATCAATAGCGGCAGCAATGTCATCACTTAAGGGACCGCGTCACGGCGGTGCGAACCTTAAGGTTATGGATATGATGACGGATATCCGCAAGCATGTAAAGCATTGGGACAACGAAAGTGAAGTCCGCAGCTACCTTGAAAAGATAGTCGATAAAGAGGCTTTTGATAAACAGGGTCTTATTTATGGTATGGGTCACGCAGTGTATTCCATATCCGATCCGAGAGAAAGAGCACTTAAGGGCTTCGTGGAAAAGCTGGTGGCGGAAAAGGGCAAGGAAAAGGATATGACGCTGTATAAGAATATCGAAAAACTTGCGCCGGAGATAATCGCCGAGAAACGTCGTATATACAAGGGTGTCAGCCCCAACGTGGATTTCTACAGTGGATTCGTATATGAGATGCTCGGAATACCGAAAGAGCTTTTCACGCCGTTGTTTGCCATAGCAAGAATAGTCGGCTGGAGCGCTCACAGGCTCGAGGAGCTCGTGGATATGGACAAGATAATGCGTCCGGCATATATGAGCGTAATGGAAGAGAAGGAAGCACCTATCGC
>CAYMAY010000021.1:0-11768 GCA_964388555.1 uncultured Lachnospiraceae bacterium | reverse complement strand
AGATAATGCGTCCGGCATATATGAGCGTAATGGAAGAGAAGGAAGCACCTATCGCTTTTGATTGATTAACGGAGGACACAACGATGAAGGACAATCAAAATTGTTCTGTTGAGGCAATGTTTTACGGGATGCATTTTCGCAGGCTCGTGGAAAAGGAGATTGAGCCTATCCGCGAGAAGTACGGACTGTGCCGCATAGATGCTCAGATACTCATGTATTTGGGCGATCATCAGAACGAAAAGGATACGTCCAAGGATATACTTAAGCTCAATATGTTTACAAAGGGTCATATTTCCCAGTCCCTTACAAGGCTTCAAAAGGCGGGATACGTTTACATGGAGCAGGACTCAAAGGACAGGAGATATACGCATAATTATCTTACCGACAAGGCAAAAAAGCTGGTGACGTCCATCAAAAAAAGACATGCAGAGCTCTGGGAGGAGATAATGAACGGCATCACCGATGAGGAAAAAGAAGTTTTAAAAAACGTGGCTATCAAGATAAATAAAAATATTAGCTGTGCACTTGGTACGGGTCAATAAAGATGTGATACAGGGAGAAGAACGATGTTGAAAATATTGCTTGTCGATGACGATGCAGGATCCACGAAGATAACCAGACAGGCACTCGAATTATTTTCTGAGGTATCGGTTGTCGGTACCGCCGCTTCCGGAATGGAAGCGATTGAATATATCAGGAAAAATCCGATTGATCTGGTTTTGCTGGATATCGAAATGGACGAGATGAACGGATTTGAGCTTGCGTCTTATCTTCATAGCCATTTCCCTGACATACAATATGTTTTTGTGACCGGACATACTGATTTTGCGTTGAGCAGTTATGATTATCAGCCCTTGTCCTTTCTGATAAAGCCGATCAGCATATCCAGACTTGAAAGGGTGCTGGAACTGGCTGAGGAAAAATTCCAGAAAAAGACGGTACGGGAGTCGCCGGAAAAGCAAATAGGGATTCACGTCGATTCGAGGCTTGAGATAATCAACATCAGCGATATTGCTTATCTTGAAACTGTCGGTCGAAAAGTACAGGTAACATGTAAAGACGGAAGGGTTCTTGAAACAACAGAAACACTGAAAAAACTATATCAGATCTTTGAAGATTATGGTTTTTATCGCAGTCATCAATCTTTTGTTATACAGCTTGCGTTGATCGAGTCTGTCGGATCCGATATGTTTCACCGTTCATATTTAATAAAGCTGAAGGGTATAAAGAAAGAAATTCCGCTCAGCCGGGATAATTATGCACCGCTGCGCTCTATTTTAGAGCAAAGAGGAATTAAAATATTTTAAGGAGTGACTATGTCTGAAAAAATATTATTTATTGCTGCAGTGTTTTTATGTGCGTATACTGCATCTTTTTCGGCATACCTCCTCGTCGGACAGAAAAAAATCAAGTCAATGTATGCCGCTGTTTTACCGGCACTAATTGCGGCTGCAATCTATATTTTAAGCGGCACAGCATTCGCTTATGTGATGATTGTTGTGCTTATCGCGACAAGTTTTATATCTGCATTTTATCTGACGAAAAAAAACAGTTGCGAGTCTGTAATAGCCGTTATGTTTGCAATTTCGTTCTGCCTGTCGCTACAAATTATTTTATCCGTGCTGAGTCTGAATGCAATCAAAACATTGCTTATGGCTTGCGTCTGTCTCGTGTTTCCGCTTATTCTGTGGCTTGGAAAAATCTCTGTATTTCCGAATGATTTTATAATGACCAAGGAACAAAAGGCTGCTATTTTTACACGTCAATTTTTCTTCTTTCCGGGTCTTATACTGCTTCTTGCATGGCAGATATTTCTGTTGAGCCCTGTGATAAGGGAAAATGTATATTTAATGATATTCACGCTTCTTTTTCAAATCGTGACGTTACTACAGCTCAAACAGCAGATACAAAGCTTTCAGGAACGGATAGAAAACATAATTGATAAGCAATACCAATCGGAACTTTTAAATTTTATGCAGGTCATCCGCTCTCAACGTCATGATTTTAATTTTCATACACAGACAATTTACGGTATGATCGAGAACGGCCAGTTTGATGAATGCAAAGACTATGTAAGCAGTATGATGAAAACAGTCAGAAGCACGAATGATATTTTGCCGCTTTTCCATCCGGCAACAAGCGCATTGCTTAATACATTTCATGAAATGGCACTTCAAAAAGGATTGCAGATGGAAATTGAAATTCACGATAATCTTCAGTTTATAGCCACATCTGTTTACGAAACAAATACGATTCTGGGTAATCTTCTGCAAAATGCGATTGATGAGCTTGAACTTCATTCCGAAAACGAATCAAGGATTATACATCTCTTAATAATAAAGCGAGGACAGTACAATGTTATAAAAGTATCCAACCAATTTCACTTGTCACCCGAGGAAATGGAACGCATTTTTATGCCCGGCTTCACGACGAAGAGATCCCATGAGGGGCTGGGACTTGCGAATGCGTTGCGGCTTGCGGAGAAATATGACGGAACAGTATATCCTGAATTTGAAGACAGAACCGTTCATTTTATAGCAAAAATTCCTATGCGATGAGATCGAGGTATAATGCTTCGATCTTTTTTTATGCGCAATTTTGCAAGAATATAACGAAATTTACATGCTTTGCAACGAGATATGAATGAACAGTTTACCTGCGCTGATAAGAGCCTGTATAATTGTACAAATCTATGCACTGAGTAGAGTGTCGTATGTAATGTTCATATAGCAGGAGGAGAGATCTTATGGTAAAGGTATTAAAGCTCTTTGATTTTACAAAGTGCGAACTGCCTGAAGAACTGTTTAAAATCAAGATTCAGCAAAAAGAAATTGACAAAAAAATCGAAAAGGCCGCCGAACACTTTTTGACCATCAAGGATCAGGAGGGCGCAATTCAGAACGGAGATATTATTGCAGTAAAAATTGAAAGCCATGATTCCTTTATTCAAAGCGAATGTGAGCGCTTTTGCGTAGGAAAAGGCTTTTTTTATAACGAGATTGAAAAAGCTGCAGTCGGCGAAAAAAAGGGTGATGCTTTTGATGTATCGATCGAAGGCACGTCAGCACATGTTACCATACTGTGGGCGAAACGCCGTATTGTGCCTAAGTTTACCGATGCGATGGCGTCAAAAATGGGCATAGAAGATATTTCAAATGTTCGGGAATATACGGATTATGTGACGCAGGAGCTTGTCGATGAGGATAAGGAGAAAAAGCAGAACGCCATCTGGCTGATGGTCAGCAAAAAGCTTGTCGAAGAAAGCAAGTTCGAAGTGGATGAGGAAGAAATAGATTTGCAGTATAAAAGAGATATTGCCTATCTGCAGAGTGAGCTTGAAGATGACTTCGAAGAATTCATGCAGGTGAAATATCATGGTAAGACTCTCGAGGAGAGTAAACAGAATCTTAAAAAGGAAATCGAAAATACACTTAAGCTCTGCGCCATTGCCGCACCGATGGCGGAAAAAGACGGAGTTGAGTGGACAAAGGATGAATACGACGCCGTTATCGATGACATGATCAGTGAAGAATATTCCAGAGAAGATCTGGAGCAGAGCATGTCCTTTGATGACTACGTGAAGCAGCAGACAGAAGCATATTTACAGGGGAAAGTACTGGAATTTTTTGACAGCCGCTTTACCGTGGAAATTATATAAGGGAAGGTTCAATGAAAGATACAAATCATAAAGTTAAACAAAATTGGAAGCCTTTTCGACAGCTTATCAAAAAAGCCAGGTTGCCGTATGGCAAGATCTTGTTGTGTGTGATTGCCTCGCTTCTGGTGGCACAGCTTAACCTGATGTTTCCTGATTACACAGAACAGATCACAAGCGGAGATTTCAGCACCAGAACAATTGTATTGACAATAATTGTTTTGATCGGCGGAGCATTTGCCGATACGCTCTATCAGTCGCTGTGCATGATCGTAAAGGGCGATATTTCAAAGCGTTTCCGCAATTCGCTGTGGCAAAAGGTTATACGTCTCCCAATAGGATGCTACAGTGAGGACGGCACATCGGAACTGATAAGCCGTGTAACAGAGGATACTACAAAGCTTAGCGATTTTTTCACGGATGATATCGCCGGTCTTGTATCAAACATATATACATTAATCGGAACGACGGTTATCCTTTTATCCTATGACTGGCATCTGATGCTCGCAGAGGTAATCATTATTCCGATAATTATTGGCATCGGAATTTTCAAAGGTCGTATAGATTTCAAATGGAATAACATTCTGCAGATGCGTGTTGCGGAACTTACCGGCGGCATTGCTGAAATCCTGACAAATATTCCGTTGATAAAAACCTTTGTACAAGAGGAAAAGGCAACAAAGCAAAGTGAAAAGCTGACCGGAGATCTCTATAAGACAAAAATGAAAATGACGTGGATCGGCAACGCGTTTTCTTCGATTTCCACAATTCTTACCGTCGTAGAGTCCCTCATCGTTATTTTCATCGGCATTTATCTGATCAAGAGAAATATCATAACGGTAAGCATCTGGGTCGCATTTTATCTTTACAGCACAAATCTTTCAGGTAGTGTTGACACTATGATGACCATCTGGAACGACCTTAAAACCGCGCAGGGTGCCATGCACCGCATTTCGGATCTTGAATCAGAAAAGGAAGAGCCTTATGAGTCGGGAGAGATCTTTAAACCGGCTGACAGCAATATCAGCTTTGATCATGTGTCTTTCAGATATGAAGAAAATCCTGTGCTGAAGGATTTGAGTTTTACGATTCCAAGCGGAAAGACTACTGCGATCGTCGGTATGAGCGGGGCAGGCAAAAGCACTGTAATGAATCTGCTGGAGCGCTTTTATGAGCCGACGGATGGTAAAATTCTGTACGGAACAAAGGACATAAAAGACTACACTCTGAATTCATGGAGAAACGCCGTAGGTTATATGACGCAGGACGCATGCCTGATCGATGGAACAGTTCGTGATAATCTGATTTATTCACTCAGTGAGCCGATTTCGGACGAAGAGCTTATGAATCATCTTGAAAAGATCGGAATGGCGGGACTGCCGGATGAGTTGGAAAACGGATTGGATACCGAGGTGGGAGAAGGCGGCTGCAATCTTTCAGGTGGACAGTGCCAGCGTATCTGTATTGCAAGAATAATGCTTAATCCACCCGAGATCATTCTGTTTGATGAGGCAACATCTAACCTGGATGCCTGTGCCGAAGAAAGTACCGATAATGCAATACATACTCTTCTGACGGGGCATACAGTGGTTATGGTCACTCATAAGATCACTTCTGCAAAGAATGCGGACAATATAATTCTTCTGAATGAAGGCAGAGTCTCGGAATGCGGAACTTATGCTGAATTGATGAAAAAAGACGGCATTTTCCGCACAATGCAGGAAACGCAGACGGGAGAAGGAGGAATGGCATAATGGAAACCGAAAGAAGAGACAGTATGAAAAATTTCCTCCATCTATTGAAGCTTGCAAAACTGCCCTGGGGTAAGGTTGTATTATTCATCATTGCGTCTATGGCTATTTCTACGCTATCCGTTATGCTGCCGGAGGTTGCCGGAGAAATTATGGATGGCAATATCTTTGATTCATCGTTGATCAGTACGTATGCTTGGGTAACCATCGTATCCGGATTAGCGAGCATTGCTATTGCCATATTCCAGGGTTGGATCATGAATCTGTGCGATAGAAACCTCCAGCAGGCGGTAAGCAGAAAACTGATTCATATACCAATGAAGTGGTTTTTGAAAATGAATCCATCATCCCTTATTTCACGTGTGACGATGGATACCTCCATGGTGAGCTATCTGGTATTCTACATAATAAGTATGTTTACCATGATCTATACTTTGATTCTGACATTAGTTGAGGTGTTTGCAATTTCCTCGAAGATGACATTTTCACTTTTATTGGTAATACCATGGTCTGTAGCAGTCTGCATTATTTCCGGAAGACTGGTGAGCAAGGCAAACGACAGGCGTCAGACGTCTTACGCAAAGCTGACAAGTTATGTTGCCGATAAACTTTTCAATATCAAGCTCATTAAAAGCTGCGGCACGGAGAAAAAGGAAATTGCCTCAAACGAGTCGAAAACAGAAGAACTTTACAAAGCTGATAAAAAACTCGGTCTTGTGCAAATGATTGTTCAGCCGCTGACATATTCGGCTTCTGCGTTCTGCAAGGCTCTGATGTTGGTCTATGGCGGCGTTCTTGTGGCAAAAGGAGAAATTTCAACCGGCGATCTGGTAACACTTGTCATGTACCTGGAGGTTGTCCCTGTGTACATCATTCAGCCGATCTTGTGCTATGAAACCATAAAGGAAGTACAGGGAATGACTATGGAAGCCGGCGTGATCACAAAACTTCCGGATGAGCCAATGCAGTCAAAGATTTCTTTCGCACTTGCAGATGCAGACATTCACTTTAAAAATGTTTCTTTCTGTTATAAGGAAAATGCAATCTTGAACGATGTCAGTTTTACGATACCGCAGGGAAAGGTTACAGCATTTGTAGGAGTTAGCGGCGCAGGAAAAACCACGATTCTCAATCTGCTGGAGCGTTTTTACAAGCCATCGGACGGAGAAATCCTGTTCGGAAACACTCCTATTGATGATATTCACTTAAATGAATGGCGTGATAGCTTTGGCTATATACAACAAAACAGTCCGCTGCTTTCATGCAGTATAAGAGAAAACATCTGCTTCGGACTTGACCGGGATGTATCGGATGAAGAAGTTATAAAAGCTGCGAAACTGGCAAATGCTTATGATTTTATAATGGAACTTCCTGACGGCTTTGATACGAATGTCGGAGAGGTTGGAGGAAAACTATCAGGCGGTGAGCGCCAGCGTATTGCTATTGCGCGGACGCTTATCAAAAATCCTGATTATCTGCTTTTGGATGAAGCGACGAGTAATCTCGATGCGAAAAATACGGCGGATGTCCAGGATGCCATTCGTTCTGTAATAAGGGGACGCACGGCGATCATTGTTTCGCACGATATGAAAGAAATCCGCAATGCCGATCATATTATTGTGATCAACAACGGAAAGGTATCATCTGCAGGCTCACATAATGAGCTTTACGGAAGTGATACCGTATACACAACATTCTGCGATCTGCAGGATGAAAAAAATTCACAGGCAGTATAAGCCGGAAAGGGTAATTTTATGGATAAGCATTTTGTATTTAAAACCGCAAAAGAGGTTTGCGCAGATGAGATCAGCTTTGACTATGTAGACGGATACATTTTTAATATTGAGATCGTTGGAGGATGTGACGGAAATTCCCACGCAGTTATGTCGCTGGCGGAGGGAATGAAAGCCGAGGACGTTGTACGCCGTGTTCAGAATATTACCTGCCATGGCGGTAACTCGTGCCCAAAAGAGCTTTCAAAGGCGATAAAAAAGTGCATTGAAGAAGCACGTAAACAGGTTGAAAGCGAAGCCGAGTAATAATACCACACAGAAGGAGGCCTATCATTGGTCTCTTTCTTTTTAGAGTACACAAAAGAGAGGGCGAAACATGTGTGAAATAATACATGGATTTCAGGAAATTAAAGAGGTTACAGTCAAGGAACTTGACGCAACTCTTTTGCAATATACACATAAAAAAACCGGATTGGGACTTGTCTGGCTGAAGCGTAATGAAGAAAATAAGACCTTCGGCATCGCATTTGAAACACTTCCGGATAATGATACAGGCGTGTTCCATATTTTAGAGCATTCTACGCTCTGCGGATCAGAAAAGTACCCGGTAAAGGAGCCTTTCGTAGAATTGATGAAAAATTCTATGAACACTTTTCTTAATGCAATGACATTTCCGGATAAAACGGTTTATCCGGTGTCCAGTAAAAATAATAAGGATTTTATGAATTTGATTTCTGTTTATCTGGACGCCGTTTTTCGCCCGATGATTTATAAAAAGCCGGAGATTTTTTACCAGGAAGGTTGGCACTATGAGTTTGACGAGGAAGGATCGGTGTGTTACAACGGCGTAGTTCTCAATGAAATGAAAGGCGTTTATTCGGATCCGGATGAGATCACGGATAATGCACTGACTCAAGCGTTGTTTCCGGATACGCCATACCATTTTTCTTATGGGGGAAATCCTGCTAAAATCACGGATCTGACATATGAAGAATTTTTAGAAACACATCGTCGATTTTATTCACCCTCTAATGCGTATGTATTTCTCGACGGAGATTTGGATATTGAGGCTGTTCTGGAATTGCTTGACAGTGAATATCTGAGTAAGTATGAGAAATCCGAACGGCTTGACCCTCCGGCTGTTCAGAAGCCCGTAAACGGAGGACTTGTCAAAGCAGAATATGAAGTTTCATCTTTGGAAGAAGAAATCGGTACAGCAAGATTGGTCTTCGGAAATGTTATCGGGGATTTTTCGGAGCGTGAAAAAATTATAGGTATGCAGATACTTTCCGGAATTCTATGCGGAAATAATCAGGCTCCTTTATGCAAAGCAATACTGGAAGCGGAACTTGCCGAAGATGTGGCGATGACGGTGCAGGACGAGATCTTGCAGCCTTATATCAAACTTGAACTTAAAAATATTCACATCGAGGACGTGCAGAAGGCGGAAGAATTGATTCGTGCCGAGCTTCAAAAAATTGTCCAAAACGGAATTGATCCCGAAACACTTGATGCGGCAATTGCAAATATGCAGTTTAAAATGGAGGAACGGGACTACGGCGAATATCCACAGGGCGTAATACTTTGCCTTCAGGTTTTGGAAAGCTGGCTGTACGGCGGTGATCCTGCAGCGAATCTCGAAGTGGGAGAGCTGTTTAAAAAACTGAAAATCAATGCGGAACAAAGATATTTTGAAAATCTTATCGATGAAGTTTTACTTAATAATCCCCACAGATGCAAAGTAGAACTGGTTCCTTCTCATATGTTTGGCGAGAAACGGGAACAAGCGGAGATTGATCGTATGTCTGCGGAACTTGATGCCTTGGATGAACAGGATATAAAGCGACTGTACGATGAACAGGAAAATCTTGCCCGGTGGCAGATGAGCGATGATGCGCCGGAAACGCTTTCATGCATGCCGAAGCTCACTCTTTCGGACATTGACAAAAAACCCGAAAGAATTCCATCGGAGATAACTGAGAATAACGGTATACGCATCATCAGGCATCCGGTCGGGCATAACGGGCTGTGCTACTGTAATTTGTATTTCGATGCGGAAGGCTTTAACGAGCGGGAATTATCGGAATTATCGCTTCTTTGCGAGCTTTTCGGAAAGCTGGATACTGAGAAGTATTCTGCGGAGAAGCTGACAAACGAGGTGCGCAGAACCTTTGGCACGCTGCAATTTTCAATTGTAGAATTTGCGGAAGAAAATGAAACATCAACTTGCAAAACGAAACTTTGTGCATCGTTCAGCGGTCTAAGAGAGAACATAGCGAAGGCGATCGAACTTGCCGTGCATATTTTACAGCAAACTCTGCTTACAAACACGTCTGAAATTCTCGACATTATACGCCAGAGACGTATTGAACTGTCTCAGGAGATCATGATGTCCGGTTCGTCTTTTGCGCTGGGACGTCTTGCGGCTGCAAGCACCGTATTCGGTGTCGTGGAGGAATGCTGCAGCGGTATTGCATACTATCAATATCTGAAGACACTTGACGACACGAAAGATTTTGTATTTCTGCATTCGCTCGCAGAGAACGTTCTTTGTCTGGAAAAACTTACTGTCAGCCTTACAGGAGATATTCCCGAAATCAGATTTGATGCATTCAGAAATCTTCCGACAGGCAGCAGTCAAAGAGACGCCGCCGTATTAAAGCCGTGGGGATCGTTCCACGAAGGAATAATCATTCCATCAGAGGTTTCTTTTGCGACGATGGGTGGAAACATTGTACCGTTTGGAGGACGCTTTTCCAGCTTGATGGCTTTGTCGGCGCATATCATTAGTCTGGATTATCTGTGGAATGTGATCCGAGTGCAGGGCGGCGCATATGGCACGGGACTTAGCATCCGTGAATCGGGACTGTTCGGATGCTATTCATACCGCGATCCGTCGGCAGCCGATTCATTGAAGGCATTTGAAAAAGCCGGGGAATTTTTGAAAGAAGCTGCCAAAGCCGGTGCCGATCTAACTGGTGCGATCATCGGAACTATTGCTGATTCATCGCCGATACTCTCTGTCAGAATGAAAGGGCAGAATGCAGATGCGTTGTACTTTAAGAATATCAGTTATGACGATCTGTGCAAAAGAAGACAGGAGTTGCTTGATTGTTCTTATGGTGACATTTTACCGATTGCCGAATTGTTAGATACTGCCCTGCGGCAGGATGCCGGCGTTTGCGTGATCGGTCCCAGGGAGCAGATTGAAGCCTGCGGATGTATAGACAGGATTATCTCATTGTGAGGTTGATATGGATAAAAAAACGTATGAGGAATATATCAATATTCTAAAAGAAGAGCTTGTTCCGGCTATGGGATGCACCGAGCCAATCTCGATTGCATATGCGGCGGCAAAAGCACGCCAGACGCTTGGCTGCATTCCGGATCGTGTAGAGATACAGGCAAGTCCAAATATCATCAAAAATGTAAAAAGCGTTATTGTTCCGAATACCGGTTACCTGCGTGGTATTGATGCGGCGGCTGTTGCAGGAATCGTCGCAGGATCTGCAGATGACGAACTGCAGGTATTGAGCAGGGTAACGCCTGAACAGGTAAAAACAATATCCGAATATCTTGATCGTATTGTCTGTACTGTAGAGTCGGCGAAAAATGAATACGTCTTTTATATTTCTGTATCCGTTTGCGGAAACGGACACACGGCGTATGTTGAAATCGCAGGAAGTCATACAAATATAATCTGCATCCGGAAAGATGATGAGATTATTTTCAGTCGTGATTATACAGAGAAAAAGAATATCTACAAAACCGATCACAGCCTGTTGAACATTGAGGATATCGTTTCTTTTGCGAATACTGTAAAAATCAGCGACATAGAAAAAGTAATCGAAAGACAGATTTCATATAACATGGCGATCGCACAAGAAGGTTTGCGGCATGATTGGGGAGCTAATATAGGCAGTATCTTACTGCGTTCTTATGGAAACAGTGTTCATAATCGCGCCAAGGCATATGCTGCCGCAGGTTCCGACGCCCGTATGAGCGGGTGCGAGTTACCGGTAATCATTAATTCCGGAAGCGGAAATCAGGGATTGACCGCTTCTCTGCCGGTTATCGTCTATGCAGAAGAGTTGGATATCGGAAAGGAACTATTATATCGTGCCCTGGTTCTTTCAAATTTGGTAACAATCCACCTAAAAACGGGAATCGGCCCGCTTTCTGCCTACTGTGGTGCAACAAGCGCAGGCTGTGGAGCAGGAGCCGGTATTACATACCTTTACGGCGGAGGTTACAAGGAAATCTCCCATACCATTGTCAATGCCCTTGCCATTAATTCCGGAATGATCTGTGACGGTGCCAAGCCGAGCTGTGCGGCAAAAATTGCGTCTGCTGTGGAAGCAGGACTTTTGGGAATGCAGATGGAAAATCACGACAGACAATTTTATGATGGCGAGGGGATCGTTGTAAAGGGTGTTGAAAATACGATTCGCAATGTCGGAGAAATCGCACGCAACGGTATGAAGGAAACGGATAAGCTGATCATTCATATAATGACTCACAGTAAATCATAGGAAGTGCGGATAGGTAAGAAAAAGGAGTAGCAATTTGCTACTCCCGTTATTTTCATGGGTAAAAATTATAAAAGAATTATCTTATCTTCTTTGCATT
>CAYMAY010000020.1:0-22213 GCA_964388555.1 uncultured Lachnospiraceae bacterium | reverse complement strand
GTATCATAACATCACTTTGTGAATAAAAATTGAATCTTATAAAATTAAAACGAGGAGAATAATTTGAAGCTTATCCATTTATCCGATCTTCATTTAGGCAAGCGCGTAAACGAATATTCCATGCTGGAAGATCAGGAATATATACTCAAAGAGATACTCAATATAATAGACGACGAAAATCCCGACGGCGTTATCATCGCCGGCGATGTATACGATAAATCTGTTCCGTCGGCGGAGGCGGTACAGCTTTTTGATGACTTTCTTGTAAGCCTCGCAAAGCGCAGGCTTCAGGTTTTTGTTATCAGCGGCAATCATGATTCGCCGGAGAGGATCGCCTTCGGTTCGCGGATCATGGACGCCGGCGGAATTCATATGTCGCCGGTATACAATGGTGATATCACGCCTATTTCCATGCAGGATGAACACGGTACGGTGGATATTTACATGCTTCCTTTCATAAAACCGGCTCACGTGCGCAGATTTTGTGATGAAGAGATCACATCGTATACGGATGCCGTCAGGTATGCCATTTCAAGGATGAATATAAATCACAACAACAGAAATGTCCTGGTGACGCATCAATTCGTAACAGGCGCAAGGCGTTCCGAATCAGAGGAGATATCCGTTGGCGGGACTGACAACGTGGACGCAAGTGCATTCGAAGAGTTTGATTATGCAGCACTTGGTCATATCCATTCTCCGCAAAACTGCGGATCGGATAGAATCAGGTATTGCGGTACGCCGCTTAAATATTCTTTTTCAGAATCAAAGGATAAAAAATCCGTTACTGTCGTAGAGCTTGGCGAGAAGGGCGGCGTTGCATACAAAACCGTTGACCTTGTTCCGAAACACGATCTTGTGGAGCTTAAGGGGACATATGAGGAACTCACCTTAAAAAGCTTTTATGAAAATACATCATGGCAGGAGGGTTACACTCACATCACGCTTACGGATGAGGAGGATATTCCCGATGCCATCGGAAAGCTGCGGACGGTGTATCATCGCCTCATGAAGCTGGACTACGACAACAAACGCACTCGAAACGACGCCCGGATCAACGGCACAGATAATGATGAGTCGAAATCACCCTTTGAACTTTTTGCTGAATTCTATGAGCTGCAGAATAATCAGCCTATGAACGAAGAACAGACCGATTTTATGCGGAAATTGATCGAGGACATTTGGGAGGACGAGCGATGAGACCTATAAGATTAACATTATCAGCGTTTGGCCCATATGCGGGGAAAACAGTTCTTGAACTGGATAAGCTCGGTTCAAACGGACTATATCTTATTACCGGCGATACAGGTGCCGGTAAAACGACTATTTTTGATGCCATAACATACGCACTGTATGGAGAGCCCAGCGGAGAAAACCGTGAAGTATCCATGTTCCGTTCAAAATATGCCAATGCCGAAACGCCGACGGAGGTAGAGCTTGTATTTGTGTATGACAAAAAGAAATATACGATAAGGCGGAATCCCGAGTATGAACGTCCGAAGACAAAAGGCGTGGGATTTACAACGCAGCCGTCCGATGCATCACTCGAATATCCTGATGGGCATATTATAACAAAACAGAAGGAAGTTAACGCAGCAATACGCGAGATCATGGGCATTGATAAAGATCAGTTTTCACAGATCGCCATGATCGCGCAGGGCGATTTTTTGAAACTTCTATTGGCGTCCACGGAAGAGCGCAAGGGAATATTCCGTCAGATATTTAAAACCGGATTGTATCAGAATCTTCAGGATAGACTCAAAAACGAATCAGGAGCGCTTAATAAGCAGTGTGAGACGGCAAAGATCAGCATCAAGCAGTACATCGACGGAATTGTCTGCGACGACGAGGACGTTTTTAGCATTGAAGCAAATAAAGCAAAAGACGGAACGCTTCCTATAGTCGATGTTGTCGATTTGCTTCAGCAATTATTAAATAAAGACGGCAAGAGCCTTGATTCTCTGCAAAGATCAATTGAAGATGCCGAAAAGCAGATTGAAATTATAGATAAAAAATTAGGCGAGATCAAGATGCGCGAGTCGGCAGAAGATGCGATCAACAAGGCAAAGAATGATCTGTCAGAAGAAACGGGTAGAAACAAAATCCTTAAAGAGGCTTTTGATGAGGAAGAAAAGAAGATTCCCGATCGGGATAAAATTGCTGCCGAAAAAGCGAAGATAGAAGCAGAGTATTCGCGCTACGATAATCTCTTATCACTCGAAAAAGAAATAAAAGAATCAGAAAAAGAAATTATAAAACAGGAAGAAAAATCAAAAGCGGATCGGGGAAAATTTGAGAGAGATTCCGCGGATTTTGATGAAATAAAAAAAGAATACGAGACTCTCTTAGATGCGGGAGAAGGAAAAGAAAAGCTTGTAAATCAGCATGCGAAAGCGAAGGAAAGACTGTCAAAGCTTCTGGAACTTTCGGGATTGTTGAAAAGCCTGGGGGATCTTCGGGAAAATCTGGAAGAGCTTCAGAATGAATACAAAAAGGCAGCGGATGATTCTCAAAAAGCGGGTAAAAAGTATGATGAAATGAATCGTGCCTTCCTGGACGAGCAGGCGGGGATTATTGCCGAAACTCTTAAGAAAGGTGAGCCATGTCCGGTGTGCGGTTCTACCGAGCATCCCCACATAGCAAAAAAATCCGAAAATGCGCCAACCGAAGCACAGCTAAAAAAAGCGAAAGACACTGCCGAAAAGGCACGCAAAAATGCTGAAGATCTAAGCAGTCAGTGCAAAGAAGCAAAAGTCAAGTTAGATGCAAAAAAGGCGGAGGTTCAGAAGCAGGCATGCGAACTGTGGCAGGATTTTTCTATTAAAAATACTGAAGAGCAGGATATTTCTGTTGAAGGAGCAAAAGATAAGCTTTCGGATGAGATTATATCTGTTTCTGAAAATATAACGGAATTGAAAACGGCTATTGCAGCCGAAGAAAAGAAAATCACACGCCGAGATGAGCTCGCAAAGATAATACCGGAGACAGAGATGAATCTGAAAAAGTCAGAACAGGATATTTCTGCTCGCGGTACGGAAATGGAATCTCTGAAAGCCGCATTAAACGAGAAAAAAACGCAGTGGGAGAGCGAGAAAAAATCTCTGCATTTTGAAAATAAAACTGCGGCGAAAAAAGAAGTATCTTTGATGGAAGCAATGCTCTGCGAGCTTAAGGAGACATACGACAGGGCTCAAAAGAATTTAACTAATTCAAATGAGAAGATTGCGGGGTACAGATCATCTATAGAAGAGCTTTCAAAACAGCTGTCTTCAGATAGTAAGTTCGATAAGAAAGAAGAAACAGAAAAAAGAGCGGAGATAACAAAGAAAAAAGGCGAATATGACATCGCTTTAAAGACAATCCATACACGGATAGAGTCGAACGCTAAAGTTCTCGAAAATATTAAGACAAAGGCAGCTGACCTTGATGAACTTGAAAAACGTTATACCTGGATGAGGGCGCTTTCAAATACGGCGAACGGAAATATTTCCGGCAAGGAAAAGGTAATGCTGGAAACCTATATACAGATGACGTACTTTGACCGCATCATTCAGCGCGCAAATACGCGTTTTATGGTCATGTCTGACGGACAGTATGAGCTGAAACGAAGAAAAGAGGCGGAGAATAATCGCAGCCAGAGCGGTCTTGATCTGGATGTTTTCGATCATTATAACGGCACGGAACGAAGCGTCAAAACCCTCTCCGGTGGAGAATCCTTTAAGGCATCGCTTTCGCTTGCACTGGGGCTCTCGGATGAGATTCAGGCATCTGCCGGCGGTGTTAAGCTGGATACGATGTTCGTCGATGAAGGCTTTGGCTCACTCGACGATGAATCCCTGGATCAGGCAATGCGGGCGTTATCAGATCTTGCAGAGGGGAACCGACTTGTCGGCATTATTTCCCACGTCGCCGAACTGAAAAACCGCATCGATAAGCAGATCGTCGTCACAAAAGAAAAAAGCGGCGGAAGCAAGGCGAGTATCGTGATATAATGCAAATGCCCTGTGCCAATTACAATACCGAAGCATGAGCCAATAAAAAAAGTATATGTAGAAATGGTAAGGCAGATTGTAGAAAGTGAGGCTGAAAATAATGAAGACGCTTAATGATTATATGGCAAAGTCATATCGTATGGAAATAGTGGAAGATAAAGATGAGGGCGGATTTGTGGTTTCGTATCCGGATTTACCCGGTTGTATCACTTGTGGCGAAACTATAGAAAGTGCCGTAACAAATGCATTGGATGCAAAAAAAGCATGGATTGAAGCTGCTTTAGAAGATGGAATAAATATTTATGAACCGGATAATCTGGAAAACTATTCCGAACAATTTAAGTTAAGGATTCCGCGCAGCCTGCACAGGTCTCTTTCGGAACATTCTCAAAAAGAAGGAATCAGCATGAATCAGTATTGTGTATATCTTCTTTCACGAAATGATGCTATATATTCAAAGTGAATCAACATCGTAAAGTTTTGAGGAGAAATTCATATATTGACTCTCCATTATGGCTGGACAAATGACGAGCGCATGATGATTGCTTGCTGTAATGACGGGACAAGACCTGTCATATTCAAAATAGAAAGAATCGACATCCCGGAGAGTGAAGAGGAAAAGCAGTGGTTGGAAAAACAGAATTCAAGAACACTGAGGAGAATGCTTATACGGGATAAATAGGAATTTATACAGGAGTTAATATATGTTCACAGTAGACACCTTCGGGGTTTACAGTCGCATAAAGGTATCGATTCAGCAACTTTACGGTGATGCAACAAAATATTTAAAATTTTTCGATATGTTGAAAATTGGGGAACTTTTTGCAATAATATTCAAAGAAAAGTTCCCCAAAGGAGAAACGCAATGTCGGTACAATATAATGATATACAAGAATTGCTAAGGAGCCGCGCCGATCTTCTGGCAAGACTGAGATTAATGCCATATGACGGCACGCCTGAGGTCAAAGACCGTGGTGACAATAAATATCTTTATGTAAGAAAGCGTATAGCAGGAAAGCTGACATCCACTTATGTGGGAGCGTATACGGAGGAGTTGTATAATCTGCTTCTTAGAAATGCCAGAGAAGCGCGAGAAATTAGGAAGTCACTTCGCAGTATTGAAAAACAGCTTGCGGCAGCGGGATATTCCGAAGACGGACTCTCGGTTGATGTAATAAATAATATAGATTTCGCACGTGCTAATATGAAAATGAACATTTATGATCAGGCGGTTTTAGAGGGTGTTGCAACTTCTTTTCCGCAGACCGAAGAGATCATAGAAAGCGGAATGGTTTCCGGCATGACAGCCACCGACGTGCAAAAGATTTTGAATTTGAAGCATGCGTGGGAATTTATTTTGGACCGTGATGTGGTCGCCAGCCGTTCCGATTATTATATGCTCTGCTATATTGCAAGGCTTGTTAATGAGGGCTTTTTTGCAGAAGGCGGAAGGATTAGGGGCGTTCCGGTTACGATAGGTGGTTCGTCATATGTTCCGCCGTTGCCAAATGAACTTGACGTAAAAGAAAAGATAATCGAAATTATTGAAAGAGATGATGAGGCAATTAATATTGCGATCGGACTTTGCCTATATTGCATGAAAACGCAGATATTTCTTGATGGAAATAAACGGGCTTCGGTCATTTTTGCAAATCATTATCTGATAGCTCATGGCGGAGGTTTTCTGGTTATCCCCGAAAAGGAAGTACCGGAATTTAAACGGTTGCTTGTAAGATACTACGAAGGTGAAGATACTTCCGTTATTACAAAGTTCATGAAAGAACGGTGTTGGAAGACGATGGGGGGAATATAAATGACCGATGCGGAACAAAGAGAAGCTGCCCGTCAGTTTGTAAACAGGTGGATAAATAAAGGCAAAGAGGACGAGGACGGGCGTTCGTACTGGATAGATCTGTTGAGCAATGTTCTTGGGATGGACAATGTAACCGAGCGTCTCAACTTTGAGAAAAAGGTTGTTATAGACGGAAATACAAAGCGAATAGATGTGTACATTCCGGAGACAAGAGTAATTATTGAGCAAAAGAGTCTGGGAAAGGCACTTGATCAGAAAATCCGCAATTCCGGTGATGTGGATCTGACACCATTTGAGCAGGCGGATCGTTATAACAGCAAGTTGACTTTTGATGAAAG
This sequence comes from uncultured Lachnospiraceae bacterium, assembly GCA_964388555.1. Lineage (GTDB taxonomy): Bacteria > Bacillota > Clostridia > Lachnospirales > Lachnospiraceae > Alectryocaccobium. Next base: position 16,070 of record CAYMAY010000020.1, on the reverse strand, counting down.
AGCCAGATGGATCGTCACGTGCAATTTTGCGGAGATCTGGATCTATGATATGAACGAGGATCGACCCGAGCCGCGTAAGATCGCCTTGGATGAGCTGCCGACAAAGTATTCGCTCCTCAGCTTTCTTACGAGAAAAGACGTAAAGAAAATCTCGCATGAGATGGAAATCTCCATAAAGGCAGGCGAAATCGTAGGGCTTATTTACGATGCGTTTTTAGAACAGTATCGCATCCCTGACATCAAAGAAAAGGACGAAACGCCTGGGCAGAAAGAGAAGCGCGAGCATAAATTAAAGAGCCTGAACGCACTCTGCGTTCGTATTGTGTTTTGTCTTTACGCAGAGGACGCCGGAATTTTCGGCAGACGTGATATGTTTCACGACTATCTGGAAAATTATGAGGTACGCGATTGCCGCAGGGCGTTGATAGAGCTCTTTAAGATACTTGATACCCCGATCGCAAAGAGAGACGAATATTTAGAGGATGATCTTGCCCAGTTTCCGTATGTTAATGGTGGATTATTTGCCGACGAAGATATCGAAATACCGCCATTTACAGAAGAAATAAAGGAACTTCTTCTTACAAAAGGTTCCGAGGATTTCGACTGGCGGGATATTTCGCCGACTATTTTCGGTGCGGTTTTTGAAAGTACGTTGAACCCTGAGACAAGGCGTTCCGGAGGAATGCATTACACTTCTATCGAGAATATCCACAAGGTCATCGATCCTCTTTTTTTAGATGATCTGAAGCAGGAGTTTGCTCAGATCAAAGAGATAAAGGTCAAGAGAACGAGAGACGCCAAATTGGAAGCCTTTCAGGATAAGCTGGCGTCGCTGACATTTTTGGATCCGGCCTGCGGTTCCGGAAATTTTTTGACGGAAACCTATCTGAGCTTACGCCGTCTGGAAAATGAAGTCATACGTGAAATGCGAAAAGGCGTTGCAGATACCATGACATTCACCTTCGAGGGTCATAGCCCTATAAAGGTATCGATTCAGCAGTTTTACGGCATAGAGATCAATGATTTCGCTGTTACCGTCGGTAAGACGGCACTGTGGATCGCGGAATCGCAGATGCTCGAGGAGACGAAGAACATTGTATATGGTTTTAATGAGGATTTTCTGCCGCTTAAAACCTATGTGAATATCACCGAAGCAAATGCCTTGAGGATTGACTGGAACGATGTTGTTCCGGCCGAGAAGCTGAATTATATTATGGGAAATCCGCCTTTCGTTGGGGCAAGATTGATGGGTAAAGAGCAGAAAAATGACGTTAACGAGATTTTTAAAGGCTGGAAAAATGTGGGGAATCTCGACTACGTTAGCTGCTGGTACAAAAAATGCGTTGATATAATGAAAGATACACAGATACGGAGTGCGTTGGTATCGACTAATTCTGTTACACAGGGCGAGAGTGTAGCAAATCTGTGGAAGCCGCTTTTTGATATGGGTGTGCATTTCGATTTCGCATATCGTACATTTCGTTGGGACAGTGAAGCTAAGATAAAAGCACACGTACATTGCGTGATCATTGGCTTTAGTACAGAGGAAAATAAAAAAAAGAAAATTCTATTTGAAGATGGCATGTACAATGAGGTTGATAATATCAACGGATATCTGTTGAATGCAGAGAATGTATTTATTGAAAGCAGAAATAAACCACTTTGTGATATGCCGGAAATTGGCATTGGGAATAAGCCTATTGATGGCGGATTTTATCTTTTTGAAAAAGATGAGATGGAAGATTTTATAAAGAAAGAGCCAAAATCCAAGAAATATTTTCGCCCTTGGTATGGATCAAGGGAATTTATTAACCAATGTCCACGCTATTGTTTATGGCTCGGTGAATGCACACCTGCAGAATTACGGCAAATGCCGCATTGCATGGAGCGTGTAAAAAAGGTAAGAGAATATCGCATTGCGAGTCCAAGCGCAGGAACAGTAAAGCTTGCTGAGAAACCAACTCGATTTCATGTTGAAAATATGCCAAAAGGCAAATATATTGTAATTCCTGAGACTTCATCAGAGCGAAGAAGATATATTCCCGTAGGCTTTTTTACGCCTGAAATAATCTGTAGTAATGCGGTAAAAATAGTTCCTGATGCAACAATATACCATTTCGGTATACTTACATCCAACGTTCATATGGCATGGATGCGAGCAGTATGTGGAAGATTGAAGAGTGATTATCGTTATTCAAAAGATATCGTCTATAACAACTTCCCCTGGCCGTCTCCAACAGACGAACAAAAAGCCAAGATCGAACAGACCGCCCAGGGAATCCTTGATGCCCGCGCATTATATCCCGACAGCAGTCTTGCTGACCTTTACGATCCGCTTACAATGCCTGCGGAGCTTCGCAAGGCTCACGTAGCCAACGATAAAGCCGTTATGGCAGCGTACGGCTTCAGCACTAAAATGACAGAAGCGGATTGTGTCGCCGAACTAATGAAACTCTACCAACATAAAGTAGAAAACGAGACTGAAAAATAAAGTCGTTGTATCAAAAAGGAGAAATTTTATGTGCATAGATGAACTTAGAGAAAAAACATTATCTTCAGAAAAGGTTTATGACGGACGTCTGCTAAAGGTTTTTAGTGACAAGATCACTCTTCCGAACGGCAACACGTCAACACGGGAGCTGATAAGACATATCGGTGCCGCGTGCGTTATTCCAGTAACAGACAACAACGAGGTCATTATGGAAAAGCAATATCGTTATCCATTTGATCAGGTTATGACTGAAATTCCCGCAGGCAAGCTCGACAGCGCCGATGAGGATCCGCTCGAGGCGGCAAAACGCGAGCTTCGGGAAGAGACCGGTTATACTGCCGACACATGGACGTATCTCGGATTATATTATCCCACTGTTGCCTATTCGGACGAAAAAATATATATCTATATGGCAAGAGATCTTCACCGCGGTCAACAGCATCTGGACGAAGATGAATTTCTTCATGTCCACAAGGTTCCTCTTGAAACGCTCATAGAGGATGTAAATAACGACCGCATTCCAGACGGAAAAACCCAGGTCGCAATACTAAAAGCCGCCAGGATTCTCGGATACTAAGGAGCATTATATCAATCACAAGGAGTAAATAATATGAGTAGCTTTGAAAACCTAAGAATAGTAGATAACTTCTACCAAACATCACTTTTCTTCCCTATGCCGACTGTAATTATCAGCTCGCTTTGTGAGGACGGCACAACTAACCTCGGTCCTTACTCACTGGTTCAGCCATATTACATAGCAGGCAAGGACTACTATGCAATGCTTCTTTGCTGTCGTAACTCATCCAACACAGCACAGAACATTTTAAGAAACGGAAAATGCACACTTAACTTCATAGATGACAAGCCGAAAACATTCAAAGAGGCAGTCAAGCTTTCTTGGCCGGGCGACAAGCCGTCCGACAAAATGTCAAAGTGTAATTTCCGACTTGAGAAAAGCAGTATCGAAGAAGAAACCGGCGAAAAAAGACCTATGGTTCTGACCGATGCAATTCAGGCTATTGAATGCACTTGGATGCGAGAGCTTGACGGAGCAGATAAGGATTTACCGGGAGAACTCACAGGCTACGAACCGCCTTATCACGATTTCAACGGTATCACAAGTAAATTCGGTGCACACTTCATTCTCCGTGTAGATAGAATTCTCATGAAGAAAAGATACAGCGATGCAATCATCAACGGAGTTACTTCAAGAGATTTCCCTCCACTCCCAGTTGACTACGGCTATCGTGATTCCAAAAACTTCTGGTTTCACAGAAAAAGACGCATGAGAGCCGAACTCCTTCAGGTTCGCAAGGCAACAATCGAATCTGTTCGCTATGCTGCTGACAGAGTTGACGACAAGGTTAAGTTCACTGATGACGCTTTGGAAACAATCCTCGGTGTGCCACGTGTGTTCTTGCCGACAGTTTTAAAAGGATGTGTCGCTTGGGCTAAAGAAAACGGAGTTGATTTAGTCACCGCCGAGCACATGAAGATAATTAATGATAAACGTTCAAAAGAGAAAAACAAAAAGTAAGGAAAGTTGCATATTGAATCAAAAGTCGTTTGAAAAAGTTGCGTTTTTCTAAAAAACTCGTTTGAAAAAGTCGCTTTTCTCTGTTATTCTCTATTTGGAGGTGGACTTCATGTTACGACGAAAAATAACAGAAAAACTGATAGAGTGGAAAAATACGTCTGATCACAAGCCACTGATCATAAAAGGATGCCGTCAGTGCGGAAAAACCTTTTCTGTGTTGGAATTTGCGAGAAATAATTATGAACATGTAGTATATCTGAATTTTTTGGAGAATCCGGTTTATGGTTCTGTTTTCTCGGGATCGCTTGAAGTTGATAATATCACTATGATGCTTTCAGCTCTTTTGGGTAATGAAGCGATTTTTGAAGCAGGAAAAACGATTCTTGTATTAGATGAAATTCAGGATTGCCCCGATGCGCGAACAGCCCTTAAGTTTTTTAAGCTGGACGGGCGTTATGATGTAATCGGCACGGGTTCTCTCCTTGGTGTAAAAGGCTATGGAGACAAAGAACCAAGATCAATTCCTGTCGGATATGAAACTGTCATTGAAATGACGCCTCTTGATTTTGAAGAGTTTCTCTGGGCAAACGGTATTTCAGGGCAGATTATAGATGTGCTGCGAGAGCATTTAAATGACGAAACTCCGATTCCGGATGCCTTGCATCAGAGGCTTCGTGAGTTAATATTGCAGTATACAGTCGTTGGCGGAATGCCGGATGTTGTCCAGTCATTCGTAAATAACAAACGAATGGACGAGGTTCTTAGAATCCAGAGAGATATCATCAGATCTTACGAAGATGATATGGTGAAGTACGCCGAAAAAAATGATAAGGCTGTCATTAAGGAATGTTTTCAATCTATTCCTAAACAGCTGGCAAAAGAAAATAAAAAATTTCAGTATTCTGTTGTTAGAAAACGGGGTACCGCTTCAAAGTTTGCGGGAAGTCTGCAATGGATCGAAGATGCGGGCATTATTGTCCGCTGCTATAATCTGTCAATTACCGAACTTCCTTTGGACGGCAATGCCGAGTTGGATATTTTTAAAGTTTATATGCGAGACACGGGTCTTTTTATCTCAATGTTAGAGGATGGTACTCAGTTCGATGTTTTGCAGGGCAATCTGTTCGCCTATAAAGGGGCAATCTTTGAAGGACTGATTGCGGATATATTTTCAAAAATGGGTCGTAAACTTTATTATTATCACAAGGATTCCGGCCTGGAGATTGATTTTGTCATACGTTATAAAGGTGAATGCACTTTAATAGAGGTAAAAGCTGCTTCCGGCAATACCAAAAGCGGAACTACCATATTGCGTCATCCTGAAAAATACCATGTCAATCAAATGATAAAATTCGGCGATTATAATATCGGCCGTTCAGAAAAGATTTTAACTTTGCCATTATATATGGCATTTCTCATAAAAGGAAATTAATAGGAGTACACATGCGAAAATTAGCTTTAAGCGACGACGTTTTAATGCGGGTCGAGAAGCCGGAAAGATATATAGGCGGAGAGTGGAACAGTGTAATAAAGGATAAGGAAAACGTGGATATACGTTTCGCCTTTGCCTTTCCCGATGTTTATGAGGTGGGAATGTCCCATCTCGGAATACAGGTGCTTTACGACATGTTCAACAAGATGGACGGCGTCTGGTGCGAGAGAGTCTATTCGCCGTGGGTAGATCTGGATAAGATCATGCGTCAGGAGAACATCCCTCTTTTTGCCCTTGAATCACAGGAGCCGATCAAGAATTTTGATTTTTTAGGAATAACGCTTCAATACGAAATGTGTTATCCGAACGTGCTTCAGGTGATAGAATTAAGCGGCATTCCGCTCAACTCAAAAGACAGGGGCGAGGACGATCCCATCGTAATAGGCGGCGGACCGTGCTCGTATAATCCGGAGCCAATTTACAGATTTTTCGATATGTTCTGCATTGGCGAGGGCGAGGAGATATATCCCAGGGTCTTTGAATTGTACAGACAATGTAAAAAAGATGGCGTATCTCGGGAAGAATTTTTAATAAGAGCCTCATCGCTTCCCGGAATTTATGTGCCGTCGCTCTATAATGCGGAATACGATGATAACGGAATGCTTTCGGCTTTTTATCCCGTAAACGATCGCACACCGAAAACAGTGAAACGTCAGATCGTAACAGATTTCGAACACGCACCGTATCCCGATAAGCCGGTAGTTCCGTACATAAAAGCCATTCAGGACAGGGTAACTCTTGAAATACAAAGAGGCTGCATAAGAGGATGCCGATTCTGTCAAGCAGGATTCGTGTATCGTCCGCTTAGGGAAAAGCCAGTTGAGCATGTAAAAGAGCTTGCGGATGAGATGATAAAGAGCACCGGCTACGAGGAAATATCCTTAAGTTCTCTAAGCTCCAGTGATTACGAACAGCTTCCCGAGCTCCTGGACTATCTGATGAACATATGCCCCGGAAAGGGAATAAATATTTCTCTGCCGTCGCTTAGGATTGACGCGTTCTCCCTCGATGTTATGTCGAAGATTCAGGACATAAAGAAGAGCAGTCTTACCTTCGCGCCCGAGGCGGGAAGTCAGCGCATGCGCAATGTAATAAATAAAGGACTCACCGAAGAGGATATACTTGGCGGCGCAACGGAGGCCTTTAAGGGCGGCTGGAACAAGGTAAAGCTTTATTTTATGCTGGGACTTCCGGGGGAAACAGAGGATGATATCAAGGCGATAGCTCACCTTTGCGAAAAGGTGGCGATGACATACTATGACACCGTTCCCAAAGAAAAGAGAAACGGAAAGGCTCAGATTACGGCCAGCTCGTCATTTTTCGTTCCGAAACCCTTTACGCCATTCCAGTGGGCGTCCATGAATAAAGAGGACGAATTCAAGGAAAAGGCCCATATCGTAAAGGCCGAGGTCATGGCGCAGCTCAATCAGAAGAGCATACGATATAAATATCACGATCCCGACGAATCTGTATTAGAGGGTGTGCTGGCTCGCGGCGACAGACGCGTTGCGGATGTCATCGAAGCAGTATATAAAAAAGGCGCACTTTTTGATGCCTGGTCGGATCAGTTCGTTCACGAATATTGGATCGAGGCGTTTAAGGAGACGGGGATTGATCCGTATTTTTACACATATCGTGAAAGAAGTGTTGACGAAATGCTGCCGTGGGATTTCATAGACATCGGCGTTTCGAAGGAATTTATGATAAGAGAGTGGAAACGGGCAAAAGAGGCGGTAGTTACGCCGAATTGCCGAATGCAGTGCTCCGGATGCGGTGCAAATAGATATGGAGGCGGGATCTGTTATGAGAATAAGAATTAAATTCTCCAAAATGGGAAGCCTCAGATACATAGGCCATCTTGATGTAATGCGTTTCTTTCAAAAGGTCGTGAGACGTGCGGGTCTTGACGTTGTGTATTCGGAAGGCTTCAGCCCTCATATGCTTATGTCATTTGCACAGCCTCTTGGTGTTGGAGTTACAAGCGTCGGTGAATATTTCGATCTGGATATCCATACGTCAAAGACTTCCAAAGAGATGATGAAGCTTTTAAATGAACAGATGCCTGAAGAGGCGGAAATCTTAAGCGTAGTTAAGATACCTGAGGACAAGGCTTCAAAATGCATGACTCTGGTTGCCGCGGCCGATTATGCCGTTGCCATGAAAAACGGAGATATTACCAAATACGCGGACGCCTTCGAAAAATTCATGGCTCAGGATAAAATAGAGGTCGTGAAAAAGACGAAGCGCAGCGAAACCCTTACGGATATAAAACCACTTGTGTATTCCTGGGGATTTTCGAACGGAAACCTTGTTTTCAAATGCGGAGCGGGAAGTGTTAATAACCTTAAGCCGGCGCTCCTGCTAAAGACGTTTTTCGAATTCTGCGGAAAGGATTACGAAAGCTTGTCGTTTGAGATTCAAAGACGGGAATTATATGCCGAAAGGGATGGAGAGTTTATTCCGCTTTATAAGCTGGGAGAGGAGATAGTGTGATTTGGCCTGCAAGCTTATAGTCGCAAAGATGCCGATACGCGGTAAAGAGCGTATAGCAACCGTTTTGTACGACAAAGACGAGGCAATCGAGCTTTATATTGACGATATCGGTTCGAAGTCGGTTGTAAATAATATTTATGTCGGATATGTTCAGAAGGTTATTAACGGCGGATTTTTCGTAAGATACGACGGCGTGAATCAGGGCTTCCTTCCCATAAAGAAGGCAAAAGGCGCGATATTTAAAACCTTAAAGAAAACCGACGAGATAAAACCCGGCGATGAACTGCTGGTCATGGCTGATGCCGAGCCCATAAAGACGAAGCTTACCGGCCTTACGGCGGAGCTGAGCATATCCGGAGAGACGATTGTCGTGTGCAGTGGATTTAACGGCATCAGATTTTCATCAAAGCTGAGTGCGGAGCAGAAAAAACATCTTTCGGATATCTTCTCCGGGCATGATTTTAAATACGGTCTCATCATAAGAACATCATCAATACAAAGAAGCGATGATAATCTTATTGACGAAGCGGAGAAGCTTTGCAGCAGGTTGGACGATATCATCAGATACGGAACGGCAAGATTGCAGGGATCGTGTCTTTATAACGCCGGCGGAATATGGATCGAAAAGCTTAAAAGCTGCGGAGCGGATGGCGTTGAAAAAATCATAACGGATGTTCCGGAGGTTTACGAAGAGCTGACGCAGTATCTCCAAAGTACTGCAGGAAAAAATGATATCTGCCAATTTTATACGGATGATGCCATAGCGCTATACAGGCTTCATAACCTTTCAACACTGCTTGAGCGTACTCTGGGCGAAAAGGTATTTCTTCGTTCCGGCGCGTCGCTGATAATCCAGCAGACGGAGGCCTTTGTCTGCATTGACGTAAACAGCAGCAAAGCAAAGTGTAAAAAAGACGATGAAGAGGAATTTTTTAAGATAAATCTTGAGGCGGCTTGTGAGGCTGCAAGGCAGATACGCTTAAGGCAGCTTTCGGGCACAATACTCATCGATTTCATAAATATGAACGATGCATCGCATAAATCGGAGCTTATACGGGCGCTTTCGGAATATACTGCCGTCGACCCCGCGGGCGTTCGGGTCGTTGATATAACGCCCCTTGGAATAATGGAAGTAACCAGACGAAAAAAACACAGATCACTTCGTGAAACTATGGATAGCAATCGCATTGAAAACCCTTGTGCCTTGTGGTAGAATCTGTATGGCTTTTTGGATTGTGAAAATACACAGCATGGACATTCATTGTAACAAATAAGTCGGGTGTTCTAATAACTAAAGCAAATATTTGTAAATGATCGGAGACATTGTAATGGAAAAAATAAAGATGACAACACCGCTTGTTGAAATGGACGGCGACGAGATGACAAGAATACTGTGGAAGTATATCAAAGATGAGCTGCTTCTTCCGTTTATCGATCTTAAGACGGAATATTATGATCTCGGACTCGTTCATCGCGATGAGACAGGCGATAAGGTTACTATAGAGGCCGCCGAGGCAACAAAGAAATATAAGGTTGCCGTTAAGTGCGCAACCATAACACCTAATGCGGCGAGAATGCCGGAATACAATCTTCACGAAATGTGGAAGAGCCCTAACGGAACCATACGTTCCATGCTGGACGGCACGGTTTTTCGCGCACCTATATGCGTAAATGTTATCCAGCCTACCGTAAACTGCTGGAAGGCACCTATAACAGTAGCCCGTCACGCATACGGCGATGTATATAAAAACACTGAAATGCGCATTCCGAAGGCCGGAACCGTTTCACTTGTATACAGATCGGCAGACGGCGAGATAGAAGAGAGCCAGATCGTTCATGAGTTTAAAGGACCGGGCGTTGCTCAGGGACAGCACAACCTGGACGATTCGATATACAGCTTTGCAAGAAGCTGTTTTAAATATGCCGCTGACACAAAGCAGTCGCTTTGGTTCTCGACAAAAGACACCATCTCCAAGAAATATGATCACAGATTTAAGGATATATTCCAGGAAGTATACGACAACGAATATAAAAAGATATTTGAGGAGCTTGGTATAGAGTATTTCTATACGCTTATTGATGATGCCGTTGCAAGAATAATGAAGTCAAAGGGCGGATTCATCTGGGCTCTTAAGAATTACGACGGCGACGTTATGAGCGATATGATCTCGTCAGCGTTCGGCTCACTTGCGATGATGACATCTGTTCTCGTATCTCCTCACGGATATTTCGAATACGAGGCGGCGCACGGAACAGTTCAGAGACATTATTACAAGCATCTTGCCGGCGAAGAAACATCAACCAACTCTGTTGCTACCATATTCGCATGGACGGGAGCTTTGAGAAAACGCGGGGAAATGGATAATATTCCGGAGCTCATTGATTTCGCTGATAAGCTTGAAAAGGCAACTCTCGATACAATAGAGGGCGGAAAGATGACGAAGGATCTTGCGCTTATCACAACATTTGAAAATCCGACAGTGCTGAACAGCCGTGATTTCATAGTTGCAGTGCGCGAAAAGCTTAGTGAAATGTTGAAATAAATTAAAGCGTTACCTGTACAGCGGTCAGATCAATCAAAAACCGATGCAGCAGGGAACCTTGCGGAAATACAACAGTGCTGTCGCAAAGTGCGGCAGCACTGTTACGGTTTGTCAGGTTTCTTCCATAGCCTTACAGATGAGCTTCACACAATTCTCGAATCCCATGACAGAACTATTTAGCATTAGATCATAGTTGTGGCGATCTCCCCAGGTTTTTTCAGTAAATTTGTAATAATGCTGACCTCTGGATTTGTCAGATTGTTTGAGAGCCTTGTCGGCTCCGTCTCTTTGCATGCCGTATTCCTTCACGGCTCTTTCTATTCTGCTGTCGAGATCGGCGTAAATAAATACTTTAAGCACATCATCGCGATCCGCAAGTATATGATCCGCACAGCGCCCTACTATAATACAGCTTCCTTTATTAGCATAATTTGTAATTACGTCCTTTTGAGCGATGTATACCTGCTCCTCAAGTGGCAACGTCTGCTGATTGGCTTTTTCAAGGATACCGTATCCGTAGCTTGTCCCCATGGCTATGTTGTAAAGCAGACTGTTAGTTACTCTCTGCTCATTTAATTCAATGTAGTGACTCGAAAGCCCTGATTTTTTTGCCGCTTCGTCGATAAGCTCTCTGTCGTAATAAGGAATTCCCAGACGATTTGCCAGCATTTTTCCTATTGTGCGGCCACCGCTTCCGAGCTCGCGACCTATCGTAATTATCTTTTTCATTGAACGCCCTTTCTTTTATTGGTTAATTTCAATATCTGCCCGATTTAGTTTCTTCATTTCAAATATTATCATGATCAGAGACAGCAGAAATGACAGTCCGTCTGCCACGGGACCTGCCCATAAAACTCCTTTTAATCCTATGAGGTTACACAGTATAACCACGGCAGGGATCAGGAAGATGATCTGTCTGCTGAATGATATGATTCCGGATATTAATGATTTTCCGATAGACTGGAAAAAGATGGCTGATACGATCTGAAAACCTGTTAAGAAACAAAGCATGGTAAATATCCGGAAGGATATGATGGAAAAATCAGTATACAGTTCGCCCTGCTCGCCGAATATAGCTGTTAGCTGTGCAGGGAACACCTGGAACAATATAAAACAGATGATCGATACGAGAGTTGCTATCTTTATAGCCAGATAAAATGTCTTCTTTACCCTTTTATAATCGCATCTTCCGTAATTGTATCCGAGGATCGGCTGCGAACCGGTTCCGATACCTGTAACAATAGCGATCAGAATGGTGTTGAATTTCATAACGATGCCAAACGCTGCCAGAGGAATATCCGAGCCGTATTCTGTCAGTGCACCGCAATGTACCAGATAGTAATTTATAACTGCCGTAACAATGGCAACGGCAAACTGTGATACAAAGCTGGAAATACCAAGACTCGCGATTGTTCCAAGCATTTTAAGTGATGGCTTTGTGTTTTTCAGGGATATTTTCGCGGTCTGAAATTTCGGCAGATAGCAGATACTGATTATAAAACTGATGACCTGACCGATAACGGTAGCCAGGGCGGCTCCCTCCATTCCCCAGTTAAATCCAAGTACAAATACGGCATCCAGTATTACATTGGTGATGCAGCCGGCTATCATGCTGATCATAGTCAGCTGCGGGGCACCGTCAGAGCGGATTACAGAGCAAAGACCGGATCCTATGACAACAAACGGAAAACCGATTACTACGACACGACCGTAGGCAAGAGCATAAGACCGGTTATCGGGTGTCGCTCCGAGAAGTCCTGTTAATGGCTGTAAGAAAACGGCACACACGATAAACATAATAATGCCAACGATAATAAGCCAGATCAGAGTGTTGTTGATTCCTTTTTCAGCATTTTTCTTGTTTCCGCGTCCCAACTCAAGACTTAGATAGGCCGCGCCGCCATCTCCGAGAAGCAAAGATAGTGATGTTATTACCAAAGTGAGAGGGAAAATTACATTTGTCGCGCTGTTTCCGATCGTTCCAACACCCCAACCGATGAAAATCTGATCCACGATGTTGTAAAGCGCGTTTACAACAAGAGAGATAACACTCGGGATAGCATATTTCATCATAAGCCTGCCAATCGGCGCACAGGCAAGGGGATTTTTCTCTTCTGAATTCATGTTTATAACCTCCTGTTTCTTATCGGTAGACAGGATAAACTATATTATAATAATAGAGTCAATACCTTTTATCTGCTTATTATAAAAATAAAGTGCCATAATTGTTGACAAAACAAATGCTGAATCTATAATCAAAAATAAAAGTCTATGAATTTAATATAATTTGCGGAGGAGTAAATGGAAAATCTTTTATCCATAGGTGAAGTGGCAAAGGCGAGAAATATAAATGTGCAGTCGCTGCGCTATTATGAAAAATTAGGAGTTTTGGTTCCGGCTTATATTAATCCGGAAACGGGGTATCGTTATTATTCTCTTGAACAGCTTGTGATCCTGGATACGATTCTTCTCTGCATTGAGATAGGTATAAATCTGAAGGATCTGAAAAATTACGTGGATGATGACGGACAGCTGGAATTCGAGAGGCTTTTAAAAGCAGGTAAAAAGACCGCGACTGAAAAAATCAAAAAAATAGAAACCACTATAGATTCTATCGACAGAACACTTCAGCATATTAATGCACAAAAGGCTTTTTTAGGAAGAAAAGGCTATTACAGCCGATTCATTTTTGAAAGATATGTTATAACACTTCCATGTGAAGCCGATATCGATGCCAAGGGATATGAGAAAGGCCTGAGCATGCTTTTTGAAAAGGCAAGGCAGTTAAAGCTCCATGCCTCTTTTCAGCATGGTATTATTTCCGAATACAAGTGTGGAAAATACACTGAATCTCACATGTTTCTGGAAGTCCTGCCGGATTCGTCACAGTCGCTGCAGACCTTTAAAGAGGGCAACTACCTTTGCTTTCAGGAACCGAGAGAACGTCATTCGGATCCTCTGATGGCTTTTCCGGCTGCGCTGTTTTCGGAACGGGAGGTCAAAGTGATCATGTCCTGCCTTTCTCCAAATACTTACAAATACAATAAAGTCACACTGGAATATCAGCTTAAAAACGAATGATGCTTTCGGAAAAAATTACTTCGCCTAATAAGGCAGATTTGTATTTGGTGGTTTGCGGTTCATAGGGATTTTGTTCATAGAGATTTGGCGGTTTCATGGAAAAGTTGTTGACACTTGCTCAAACATGGTGTAGTATAAATTTGGTTAGCAAAGACTAACTGTGTTGAATCAGATTTATTCTTGGCAACCGGTGATATGCTGGTTGGTTTTTTGTGCAATAAGCCAAAGGCTAACCACACAGGGGCACTGCGAAAGCAGTGCCCCTGTGTAAAGATGAAGGGTTTCATTCATATCCATATCGTTAATTGAAAACGAGAATCAAAATATTAAATTATTCACTTAGTTCTTCCCACAATGTATATAACTTTTCAAGCTCTGCCCGGGTGGATTCCAGTTCGGCGGTGAGCTTTGCCAGAATAACGTGGTCATTGGAATTTTCAGGCAGATTTATCTGCTGGTTTATTTCATCGACCTTTTCTTCGTATTCTTCAATCTGTGCCTCTGTGCGCTTGATATCATTTTCTTTTTTACGCTTTGTCGCCTGAAGCTCTTTTTGAGCTTTCCAGTCGAGAGAGGCGGAGGATTCTTCTTTTACGGCATTTGTGGATGCATTCGTGTCTTTTAAATAAGCCGCCCGGAGCTCGTCTTTCTTTTCTATATAATAATCGTAGTTTCCTATATAAGTCACTATCTGATGTTCCGTAAGCTCGATTATCTTTGTTGCCGTCTTATTTATAAAATATCTGTCGTGGCTCACGAATAGAACGGTTCCAGCGTATGCGTTCAGTGCCTCCTCAAGAATCTCCCGGGAGTACATATCAAGATGGTTCGTAGGCTCATCCAGTATAAGAAAATTTGCCTTCGAAAGCATCAGCTTCGCAAGAGAAACTCTTCCCCGTTCGCCGCCGCTTAAGGATTTTATCGGTGTGAAGACGTCATCCCCTGTAAAGAGAAACGCAGCGCATACATTTCGAATCTTTGTTTCCGTAAGATCGGGGTAGGCGTCCGATATCTCCTCGAAAATGGTCTTGTTCATATCCAGCATCTGCTGTTCCTGATCGTAATATCCGGTGTAAACATTGCTGCCGAAGGAAATATCGCCGCTGTCGGCCTTTGTCAGACCCATGATGATCTTCAGAAGAGTGGTTTTACCGGTTCCGTTTGAACCTATGATGGCGATGCGTTCGCCTTTGTGTATTTCAAAGCTTAAGCCGTCATAGAGAGGTTCATCAGAAAAGCTTTTGGAAATATTGTCTACTTTTAATACGTCGTTTCCGCTTTCAATATTGGGTGTGAGACGAAGCTTTATATTTGTATCGATATCCTGGGGCTTTTCCAGCAGTTCTGTTTTCTCCAGGGCTTTTTCGCGGCTTTCGGCGCGCTTTATTGATTTTTCGCGGTTGAAGGATTTCAGCTTTGTGATAACGGCTTCCTGATGCTTTATTTCCTGCTGCTGTTTTATGTATGCATTGTATGCGGCTTTTCTGACCAGAGCTTTCTTTTCGCTGAACTGCGTATAGTTTCCCGAAAATACGGTAGATGTATGATTTTCAATCTCAACAACCTTGTTTACTGTTTTATCGAGAAAATATCTGTCGTGTGATACTATGAGCACCGCACCGCCGTATGTGGAAAGTCGGTTTTCAAGCCATGCCGTTGATTCCATATCGAGATGGTTTGTGGGCTCGTCCAAAATAAGAAGCTTCGGCGAAGTAAGAAGTATGCGTCCGAGAGCGACTCGTGTTTTCTGACCGCCGGAGAGGGTATTTACATCCCTGTTGAAATCATCATCCGTAAAACCGAGACCGCGCATAACGCCCACAACCTCGCTTTTGTAGGCGTAGCCGTTTTCCAGCTCAAACTGCTGCGAGAGACGGCTGTATTTTTCCATAAGCGAATCGAGAAGATCGCCTTTTGCCGAAGGCATCTTTGCTTCAATCTCACGCAGCTGTCTTTCCATATCAAGTACGCCCTGTTTTGCATCCAGCATATATTCATATATTGTGACATTATCCGATATATCGGGATGCTGCGGAAGATATCCGAAATTCGCATCGCTTGAAAGGACAACGTTTCCCGAATCGGCAGAAAGCTCGCCTACTATTATTTTTAAGAGCGTTGTTTTTCCGCATCCGTTTACGCCGACAAGAGCGACCTTGTCGTTATCGTTTATGTTAAAAGAAATATTGCGGAATATTTCGACTACTCCGAATGATTTTGTAATATTCTGACAATCTAAAAGCATTTGATAAACCCCTGTAACCGGTTTTTTGAGTTTGTGTCAGCCTCTAAGTCAATAATCTGCCTGCAAATAAATTTGTAGCGGAGCTTATGACCTTCTGACACTTTCACTATCTTACCATATAAGAGAAGTTGGGGCAAAAGATTATTTTGACAATTCAAAAGCGATAACCTATAATTATCTTATCTATG
>CAYMAY010000019.1:20955-22808 GCA_964388555.1 uncultured Lachnospiraceae bacterium | reverse complement strand
ACGGCGGACGAAACCGTCAGATATTTCGACAGAAATCTTGACACACTTAAGGCTGTTCTTGCCTGCGCGGAGCGTTCGGCGAAGATCAGAAAAAGCGAGGAAAAGGCCAAGACAAATCTCATCTCGAAGCAGAAATATTCTTTTGATTCAAACGGAAAACTGGCCAACTGCGAAAAGAAGGATCCATCTGTCTGCGAGATATTTATCGTTGAGGGAGATTCTGCGGGAGGATCCGCGAAGACGGCCCGTGACAGAAGCTTTCAGGCAATACTTCCCATAAGAGGTAAGATCCTTAACGTGGAGAAGGCATCAATGGACAAGGTGCTTGCCAACGCCGAGATAAAATCCATGATAAATGCCTTTGGCTGCGGATTTTCCGAGGGCTACGGCAATGATTTCGACATAACGAAGCTTCGATACGACAAGATCATAATAATGGCCGATGCGGACGTTGACGGAGCGCATATTTCCACGCTCCTGCTTACGCTGTTTTACAGATTCATGCCGGATCTTATATATGAGGGACACGTTTACGTGGCAATGCCGCCGCTTTACAAGGTAATGCCTTCCCGGGGCGAGGGCGAATATCTTTACGACGACAAGGCTCTCGAAAAGTACAGGAAGAATCATAAAGGGCAGAAGTTTACCCTTCAAAGATACAAAGGCCTCGGAGAAATGGACGCGGATCAGCTTTGGGAGACGACACTGGATCCTGCTAACAGGCGCTTGAGACGAGTGGAGATAGAAGACGGCAGACTTGCATCGGAGATCACGGAGATACTGATGGGAACGCAGGTGCCGCCGCGTAAGGAATTTATTTACGAGCACGCAAGAGATGCTCAGATAGATGCGTAAAAGGGATAAACAATGGAAGATCGCATAATAAGCACAGAATATTCGGAGCTGATGCAGAAGGCGTATATCGATTACGCCATGAGCGTTATCGTTTCCAGAGCACTGCCGGACGTGCGTGACGGGCTTAAACCCGTGCAGAGGCGCACGCTCTACGATATGCTGGAGCTCGGCACATATTACGACAAGCCATACAGAAAGTGCGCCCGTATCGTCGGCGATACCATGGGTAAATATCACCCCCACGGTGATAGCTCCATATACGACGCTCTGGTTGTAATGGCTCAGGAATTTAAAAAGGGTCAGCCTCTGGTAGACGGCCACGGAAACTTCGGCTCCATAGAAGGTGACAGTGCCGCCGCCATGCGTTATACCGAGGCGAGACTGCAAAAGATAACGCAGGAAGTATATCTTAAGGATCTTAATCTCAACGTTGTTGATTTTATGCCGAATTTTGACGAGACGGAAAAGGAGCCGGAGGTTCTGCCGGTTCGAATCCCGAATATCCTTGTAAACGGTTCGGACGGAATCGCTGTCGGCATGGTTACCAGCATACCGCCCCACAACCTTTCGGAGGTTATAGACGGCATAAAGGCGTATATGAAGTCCGAGGATATAACGACCAGGGAACTCTTGGACATAATAAAGGGACCCGATTTCCCCACGGGAGGCGAGGTCGTAAACAAGGATGACCTGCCGGAGATTTACGAGACGGGAAGCGGGAAACTTCGCATCCGCGGTAAGGTGGAGATCGAAAAAGCCAAGGGCGGCAAGGAATTGCTTGTTATCACCCAGATACCCTACACGATGATCGGCGCCAACATCGGCAAATTCTTAAACGACGTGGCGGAGCTTGTGGAGAGCAGAAAAGCGCCGGAGATAACGGATATTTCTAATCAGTCCTCAAAAGAGGGCATAAGGATCGTCCTCGAGCTTAAAAAGGGCGCAGATACAGAGAAACTCAAAAATCTTCTATATAAAAAGACAAAGCTGGAGGATAC
>CAYMAY010000019.1:687-20855 GCA_964388555.1 uncultured Lachnospiraceae bacterium | reverse complement strand
CAGATGGTTAAGGATTGCCTTACCATGGGCGAAACAAAGGGTATAAATTTCAAAAAGAGCGCCAGCAAAAAGGCCGCATCGGAGCTTTGTTTCACCCAGAGACAGGCTGATGCGATCCTTGATATGCGTCTTTACAAGCTCATCGGAATGGAGATTCTTGCTCTTCAAAAAGAGTATGATGAGACGCTTAAGAAGATCGAGAATTACGAGGATATCCTGAATAATTACGATTCCATGGCCAAGGTCATCATCAAGGATCTGGACGAGATAAAAAAGGAATACGGGCGCGAAAGACGCACCGTTATCTGCAATGCGGAAACCGTGGAGATGGAAGAAGAGGCGGAAGTCGACATGGAAGTGGTTCTTCTCGCGGACAGGTTCGGATATGTACGCACCATGGATCCGGCGGTTTACGAGCGAAATAAAGATGCGGCGAATGCGGAGAGTCGTTTTATTATCAGATGCATGACATCCGACAAGCTTTGCGTGTTTACGGACAGGGGAAATATGCATACCGTTAAAGTCTCACAGGTGCCCTACGGAAAGTTCCGCGATAAGGGAACGCCGGTTGACAACATATCCGGATATTCCAGCGCCGACGAGTATATTTTGTATATGGCATCCATGGCGCAGCTTAAGGAAAGAAAGCTTGTATTTGCCTCAAAATCCGGTTTTGTAAAGATAGTAGATGGCAGTGAATTCGATGTGAGCCGAAGAACCGTTGCGGCTACGAAACTTAATTCCGAGGATGATTCGCTTGTGCTTGTGGGAGATGCGGGGCTTTATGATTACCTCGTGCTTCAGTCACAGGGTGGATTTTTCTTGAGATTCCCGTTAAAGGACATACCGGAAAAGAAAAAGGCGGCCATCGGAACCCATGGTATGAAGCTTGCGGAGGGCGAAGTAATAGAGGCGGCTTATCTTGTGGAGAGCAGGATCGAGCTGGACATAGAATACAAGGGAAAAAATATTTCGCTTAATAAGCTAAAACTTGGCAGTCGAGGTGGAAAAGGAGTAAAAATAAGGGTATAATTGTTTTGACATTCAAACCAATTTTATAGTAGTAAAGGAGCAGCGCACATGAAGAGAATAGGAATGCTCACCAGCGGAGGAGATTGTCAGGCACTTAACGCGGCTATGCGCGGAGTCGTAAAGGGACTCGCAAGCAGCGTGGACGAGCTGGAGATATACGGATTTAAAGACGGCTACAAGGGCCTTATACATGGAAATTTCAGGCTGCTTACATCATCGGATTTTTCCGGAATCTTAACGATGGGCGGAACGATCCTCGGCACATCGCGTCAGCCGTTTAAGCAGATGAGAGTTATAGGCGAAGACGGCATAAACAAGGTCGAGGCCATGAAGCAGACATATTATAAGCTGAATCTGGACTGCCTCGTTATCCTCGGCGGCAACGGCACACAGAAGACGGCCAATCTTCTTCGTGAAGAGGGCTTAAACGTCATTCACTTGCCCAAGACAATAGATAATGACATCTACGGAACGGATATCACCTTCGGATTTCAGAGCGCGCTTAACATAGCAACGGAGGTGCTGGACTGCATACATACAACGGCGGCATCCCACAACAGAGTATTTATAGTTGAAATAATGGGTCATAATGTTGGCTGGCTTTCACTTCATGCGGGAATCGCAGGCGGCGCGGATATTATACTTATTCCGGAGATTCCGTACGATATAAATAAAGTCGTAGAGGCCATAAACAAACGTTCCAAGGCAGGAAAGGGCTTCACGATCCTTGCGGTGGCAGAGGGTGCCATCTCTAAGGAGGACGCGGCGCTTTCAAAGAAGGAGTACAAAGAGAAGCTTAAGGATTATAAATATCCGTCGGTTTCCTATGAGATAGCGGAGAAGATAGGCGAACTCACGGGCAATGAAGTGCGTGTGACGGTTCCCGGACATATGCAAAGAGGCGGAAGCCCGTGTCCTTATGACAGGGTTCTCTGCACACAGCTGGGTGCGGCGGCTGCGAGATATATCATCAAAGAGGAATACGGATTTATGGTGGGAATGGTAAACGGCCAGACCGTAAAGGTTCCGCTTGGTGATGTTGCCGGAAAGCTTAAATACGTAGATCCCAACAGCAGTATAATCCGGGAGGCTAAGCAGGTAGGAATCTGCTTCGGCGATTGATAAATTTTTACAAAAAAATCGAACCGCTTATGGCAACGGTTCGATTTTTGTATAGAAAAGGGTAATCCTATACGATTAAAAAAAAGAAAAGGTGTTTAGAAATAGTTGTTAGAATTACATGTTAACAATGTGAACGGGTTTTCCGTCAATGAAAGCCTTTATATTTTCAGCGGTGCAATCCATGATGCGCTGACGGCTTTCCTTCGGCGCCCATGATATATGCGGGGTGATGATGCAGTTCTTTGCGCCGAGTAAAGGATTATCTCTGCGAATAGGTTCTGTGCTTACTACATCAAGACCGGCTCCGCCGACCTTGCCTGAGTTTAATGCATCCGTAAGATCCTGCTCATTTACTAGCTGTCCGCGTGCATTGTTTATGATTATTACGCCATCTTTCATTTTTGAGATGGAATCTTTATTTATCATGCCGGTATTTTCAGGCGTGAGATTGCAGTGAAGAGTGACGACGTCAGCGCGTGCATAGAGATCGTCAATTTCGACGTATTCCGCGATGGCACGTCCGCTCTCGTTCGGATAAAGGTCATATGCCAGCACGTTCATACCGAGCGCTTTCGCGATACGTCCCTCTGCCTGTCCTATACGTCCGAAACCGATGATGCCGATGGTCTTTCCTTCAAGTTCCATAAGAGGATAATCCCAATAACACCAGTCTATGGACTCAGCCCATTTTCCGTCATAAACGGTCTTGCTGTGATGACCGATATGATGGCAGAGCTCAAGAAGCAAAGCTATGGAGAACTGGCTTACGGAAGCTGTTCCGTATGTAGGAACGTTTGCAAGCGGAATTCCTTTTTCCTTTGCATAGTTGTAATCTACAACGTTATAGCCCGTAGCGAGCATAGTGATAAATTTTATATTAGGACACCTGTCAATTGTGTTTTTGCTGATAGGTGTTTTATTGGTAATAACAATCTCGGCATCGCCGATGCGATTGATGATTTCTTCTTCATTTGTTGTATCTGTACGATCGTAAACAGTAATTTCACCAAGGCTTGAAACCTGATCCCAGCTAAGGTCACCAGGGTTTTCAACATAGCCGTCAAGAACTACGATTTTCATGTTATTCCTCCTTGCTTAAAAATCAAAATTATCCGGATCGGCGCCGAAGCGCTGTCCGCAGTCCAGCGAACAAATGAGCTGCATATCCTCATCTGAGAGCTCGAAATCAAAAAGCTCCATGTTTGAGCGTATTCTTTGTGGATGTATTGATTTCGGCATTATGACAGTATCCCGCTGGATATGCCAGCGGAGTACTATCTGTGCCTCGCTCTTATTATATCGTTTGGCAAGTTCGACTATGTAAGGGTTCTTAAGAATCGGACTTCCCTGACCGCCGAGGGGAGAGTATGCCTGAAAGGCTATTCCGAGGGTCTTGCAAAAAGAACGAAGGGAATCCTTTGCAAGAAATGGATGGCACTCCATTTGGTCAATCATGGGAACGATATTGCAGGATGGGAGAAGTTCTTCTAAATGATGCTGCTCAAAATTACTTACACCGATAGCTCTTACCTTCCCGCTTTTATAGATCTCTTCGAGAACGTGCCAGCTTTCTGTAATATCACCGGCCGGCCAGTGCATAAGGTAAAGGTCAATATAATCAGTTCCAAGCTTCTTCAGGCTTTCCTCAAAAGCCTGGAACTGGCGGTGATTACGCATGTCATCATTCCAGAGTTTTGTTGTCAGAAAAATATCTTCACGGGGAATGCCGGATTTTGCGATGGCAGTGCCGACATCCTCTTCATTTTGATAAATGACCGCAGTATCAATATGACGATATCCTGCTTTGAGCGCCTCCAGTACGCAGTCCTGGGTTTCTTTCCCAGGGTTCGTGCGGAAAACGCCGAATCCGAGCATAGGGATTTTAATTTGATTATAGAGAGTTATATAGGGAATGGACATGGTAAGCTCCTTTTAAATTTATAACCGCACTTATTAGTGCTTAAGGAAAAGAAGGCGATCCGGCCACGGCTTTGCCGGTGCAAATTCGCGATCCGGATAGCGCTCCATCAAAATCGGAAGATACTGAACCTGGTTAACCGACTCATAAGCAAGATGAAGTCCTGCACGACGGCACTGCTCAGCTTCGATTACCTCACCATCACCAAGAACAACTTCTGCCTTTCCGTTGCATACATGGAGACCATAGTATACGATCCAGATATGCTGGATTCCTTTATCAAGCTTTTTGGTGATAAGGAAAAGAGCACCTTTGCCGCGTGTCGGGTCGATCGGTCCCTCGGCGGAAACGAAATCCTGTTCGTGACCGCAGAAGCCAAGGAGCTTCGGGTTGATGTTTGTCGGAAGATCTGTAAATCCCAACTCATAAGCAGAGTAGTTGCGGTCAAGGATGAGAGCCTTCGGGCCGTCATAAGAATCCTCAACACAGACACCATCGAAGTGTTTGAAATGGAATCCCGGATACTCTACGATAAAGCCCATATCTTCAGAGAAAACAAGCTTTAAGCGATAGTCGAACATTTCCATGTTTCCTTCGGGAAGGTCCACGACAGTACATGAATATCCTGCACCGTTAGGAAGCTTGCAATATCCCATTTCCGGTACGAAATCGGGATCGGTGAACTTTGTAAAATCCTCCGGCATAATAGCCTTGGAAGGATCAAGATAATTATTCGGGGCAAATTTGTCCTTGACTGCCTGACATGGCTCCGCAATATCCCTATAGTAAAGATCTGAATAGGGATAAGCTTTCTGTTCTTCCGTAAGGGGCGGAAGATCTTTCGGATCGATCTTGAATTTGTAATCCTCTTTCATTGCTTTCTTTCCTTTCGTTGAATCCGGTTCTGCGGCATTTATTTATAGACTGCACATTCTCTTGCAGGAGCAAGGGGGTAGGCAATTGATAAATTTTTTAAAGTAACAAAAAAAGCCTTCACTTCTAGAATAAAAGTGAAAGCTTTCATAACTCTCGCAAAAAAATACAGTCCGCCGTGAACTTTTTATTTTGTTTTCATGGACAGAAAATAACATAAATGTAAATCGGTGTCAACAAGGATTTTAAGAAAAAAAGCGT
The DNA here is from genome assembly GCA_964388555.1 of uncultured Lachnospiraceae bacterium. Taxonomy (GTDB): domain Bacteria; phylum Bacillota; class Clostridia; order Lachnospirales; family Lachnospiraceae; genus Alectryocaccobium. The sequence continues at coordinate 15,649 of CAYMAY010000019.1, read as the reverse complement.
CTAATTTGGGCTTTTTGTATTTAAATACAAAACTTATATGACTTTTTTGGTACTTTTTTCTGGAAAAGTGCACAACTATTAGACAGGTAAGTGTAGAAATTTCAAGAAAATAGTTGTAAAATTCTTAACAAGGGCTTTAAATGCCATATCAGAGAAGTCAAATGATTAAAGGTAATGAAAAAAACGAAAAGGATGGAGAGTTAATGAAGGAGAAACTGCGTATTTTCATTGCGGAGGACGAACCGATTGTTCTTACCGGCTTTCAAATGATGCTTGATGAGATTGGACATGAGGTAGTGGGGACGGCTTCAGATGGCGCGAGCGCTGTTAAGGGAATCTTAAAAGAAAAGCCGGATATGATGCTTATGGATATAAATATGCCCGACATGGATGGAATCTCTGCAATTGAGAAGGTCAATGAGAGCCTTGAAATACCGGCGGTAGTGATCACGGGATATCGCAGTCAGAACTATGTGAATCGTGCCGTGCGGGCAGGGGTATACGGATACCTGCAAAAGCCGGTGGATGCTTATCAGCTGGAGTCGACGATCCGTGTGGCTTATACACAATTTCAAAAGGCGTTAGAAGCTAAAGAAGGTCGTGAGAATGCAGAACGTCTCCTTAAGGAACGTAAGGTAATAGAAAGAGCCAAGGGTCTCCTTATGGATCAGTTTGGACTCAGCGAGGCGCAGGCGATGAAGGCACTGCAGAAAAAGAGCGCTGATACAAATAAAAAGATATATGTTGTTGCAAATGAGATCCTGGGTCGCGGAGAGAAGCTGTTATGAGTGAGCTTGAGCTTAGCAACTTTAGTGCACGAAGTGAAGAGTATTCAATTCTAAAGGAACTTGATCTGAAGGTTAAGACAGGTGAGATCCATGCTGTACTTGCTCTATCCAGCAAGAACTTAAGTGCACTTGAGGATGTATTTAAGGGAAAGGCGACACATCTTTCGGGTGAATTTAGGATAAACAGAAGAATAACGGATTTTAAGGCACTGAGTTCCCATGTGAGCGTTATCGGAAGGGAACCGAATGTCTTTCCGGAACTTTCAATTACCGAAAATATACTTTTGAGTCATGTAAAGGGCTTTCGCACCAATAAAAGAAAAGAGCAGGAGAAATGTAGGGAGCTCACGAACTCTTTTGGCATGGAAATTGATCTGAGTGCTTCTGTTAAGACACTTACCGATGAGGAAAGGTTACTCATTCATTTACTAAGGGCTTACCTGAGCGAGAAAAGGTGGATCGTTTTGTATGATACGCTCATCGATCTTGGCGTCAGCAAACAGCAAATATTTGTAAGTATCCTCAACAAGATGAAGGAAGAAGGAAAGGGGATACTTTATCTTACTGCAAGACCTGAAGATGCGGTAAGGATCGGAGATCGGATATCGATCATGCGTAAACGTAAGATCGTTATTGAGTGCAGCAAGGATGAATTTTTGAATCAGCCCGATGAATTTATGGCGATACTTACTGGCTGGAACGAAATGGGAAATCTGAATGATGTTCACGGGAATATGGATCTTTTGAAGAATCTTGTTGCCGCACGCGGTCAGATGCTCTCAGATCGTGAACTTCAAAAGGAACTGTCTGTGCTGGCGCAGGATGTGATGAAGGTCATAAAAGGCGACAGATGCGTTATCTGTATGACAGATCAGTCCATACGCAGTGTCATAAGCACGTATGACAGCGAGCCAAGCGGAAATATCGCGACTTGGCAGAAGGAAAATGCTGCAAATGACGAAATAGTATGTTCGATCATCGATAAAGAGCAGTTTGTTGTTGTGGGAAGGAAAACGCCTTATTATGGTGCCCTGTTTGATTACCATGATGAAATGAACAGCCTGCTCTGTATGCCGATAAAGAGGGGAAATAACAAGGGCGCTCTTTTGATGGTGTTCTTTGAGGACGATCACGAGGTAAATGAAACAGACCAGCTTTACATGGATACATTTGTCCGTGAGATCGCTATAGCGACGGAAACGTCGGAGCTTATAGGTAAATCCACGCTCCTGCAGGAAAGCCATCACCGCATCAAGAACAATCTTCAGATGATCGTCTCGCTTGTATATATGCAAAAAAGGCTTGTTCAGAAGAATCAGGCTGATGTCGGAGAGACGTTTGACTCGATCATAAGGCAGATAAGCAGTATCGCGAAGATACATGATCTTCTGTCGAATGATTCCGCTGCGGGAAGCATTATGAACCTGGCGGACATCATAGAGGAACTTGTAAAATTCTATGAGCGGCCGGATGTCAAGATAACGCTTGATCTTGAAAGCATAAGCATACCCTACAACAAGGCTGCGACTTATGCCATTGTAATAAATGAGATCCTGACCAACTGCCTGAAGCACGCATACAAGGGCGAGGAGGAAAAGGAAAAGAAGATCGATATATTTGCGCGAAACGACGGAATGAACATTACGATACGTGTTGCGGACAACGGACGCGGGTTCCCGGAGGAGTCGGAAAAGAAGCAGGACGGGAGAAAGGGAATCGGGTCGTTTCTTATCGATAATATCGTAAAGACTAGTGGCGGAACCCTCGAGCAAAAAAATGAAGGTGGAGCGGTAACGATAATAACGGTTCCTGTTTCACGTGTATACGAGGCTAGAAATAGTGCAGTTTAACCAAGAAATTTGTCGATTGCAAGTAAAAAATGACGAAAAACGCAAAAGTAATAAATAAATTCTTGACAATGTCGTAAATATTGTGGTTCAATGTGATCACAAAGTTAAAGACAAGTGAATAAATTCTGTAGTTCTTATGGTTGGAGCTTGCAGAAGTAAATGTAAAAAGAAGGTTATGAGTGCTTTCGTTGTAAAACAACGGGAGCACTTTTTTTATTTACGCAAACAACCATAAAGCGCGCAATTGCGAAATAAAAAATCTTCAAAAGACGCGATCTAAGGGTCAGACGTCATCAAAGAATTTTATAGGGATCTTGTAAAGGAGGAAATATGCGTTACAAAAAATTTGGTGAGTATGGTTGGGATATTTCGTGTTTGAGTATCGGCTCATGGACACTCGGCGGTAAAGAGTGGGGTGCTATCCAGGAGAAAGATGCAATTGATACGGTTCACGCTCTTGTAGATAACGGAGTTAACCATCTCGATACTGCTCTTTCATATTCAGCAGGTGACTGTGAGATTATGGTTGGAAAGTGCATCAAGGGAATCCGCGATAAACTTTATATAACAACAAAGTGCGGAACGATGAACATTTACGAAAACATCTTCATTAGATGCGGAAGCCGCGATTTTATCTTCAAGTGCTGCGAAGAGTCTCTTAAGCATCTCGGTATAGATTATATCGATAACTACATGATCCACTGGCCGGATGCAAATACTCCTATCGAGGAGACAATGGGAGCCCTTAATGATCTTAAGGCACAGGGCAAGATCAGACACATCAGTGTTTCAAACTTTTCAAAGGAACAGATCCTTGAAGCTGAGAAATACGGAAAGATCGAATGTGTTCAGATGTGCTACAACATGTGCGACCGTTCGAATGAAGAGTTCCTCAAATGGGCACATGATCGCGGAATGGGAACAATGACATATTCAAGCCTTGCAAGCGGAGTTCTTACAGGCGCTTATCGTACTCTTCCGAATTTCGATCCCAGTGATGCACGTGTTGCATTCTTCCCGTATTTCAGAGAGCCGATGTTCTCAAAGGTTATGGAGCTTCTTAAAGATCTTGATGTTATCGCTGAAAAGAGAAATGCAGCTCTGGCACAGATCGTAGTTAACTGGAATACACAGCGTGACTTCGTTGATACATCGCTTTGCGGAGCAAGAAACATCAAGGAAGCAAATGAAAACTGCGGCGGATTTGACTGGGCACTTACAGATGATGAGATGAAATTCATCAACGATTCGATCCATAAATATTTAGACTGATATTAAGATTAAAAGATCAATTTAGAGGAGATTAAAATGTTAGTAACATTAAAGGAAATACTTAGTGAATCTGTAGCAAAAAAATATGCGGTACCGGCACTTAACGGACATGACTTCTATACAGCGCAGGGATGCCTTATGGCTTGCGAAGAAATGAACAGACCGATCATCCTTATGTATTCGGCAGATTATACATTCCCATATGATTTCAGACAGGATGTACACATGAGAATGCTTCTTGAAATGGGAAGAAGCGCGAAGATTCCGGTATGTGTAATAGTTGACCATGCAGGAGATTTTGAGATGTGCATGCGTGCTATTCACTACGGTGTAGGCGGTGTCATGATCGATGCTTCAACAAAGTCCTTCGACGATAACGTAGCTACTGTAAGCGAAGTTGTAAAGGCTGCTCATGCATGCGGCGTCAGCGTAGAGGCTGAGATCGGACATGTAGGCGGATACGAGGGAACACCGGACGAAGGAATCGCTAAACCGCAGTTCTATACAAAGCCTGAGGAAGCTGAGAAATTCGTAGAGCTTACAAAGGTAGATGCTCTCGCGGTAGCATTCGGTTCAAACCATGGACCTTATCAGGGAACACCGCATCTTGATATCCCGAGACTGCAGGAGATCAGAAGCCGCGTAGGTGATACGCCACTCGTTCTTCATGGCGGTTCAGGACTTCCGGACGAAGAGTTCACAAAGGCTGTAGAAAACGGTATCAACAAAGTAAACTACATTTCAGGAATGATGATAAATGCAGCAAATGCAATGCGCAAGCTTTCAGATGAAAATGTCGGAAAGAAGCTTACATCCAGACAGCTGCTTGAGGTTGGTCTTGATTCGATTATAGACGAGACAAAGCATATCCTTGACATCTTCCATACACAGCCGCTTACCATCGCTGAATCAGAATATGAGGCAGTAAAGGCTCGGAGGTATCGCTAATGGCTGAGACAATGAAGGCCATAAGATGGCTTGAAAAGGCAAAGCTTGAGCTTCAGGAAGTTCCGGTTCCGGAGTGCGGAGAGGATGATATCATTCTTGAAGTCAAGGGCGCAGGAATCTGCGGAGCTGATATGCACTGGGCAAGCGGTGCATTTACAGCAGATGCCCCGTTCACACTGGGACATGAATTCTGCGGAGTCATAGCTAAGAAAGGCTCACATGTAAGCAAGTATTGGAATATCGGCGACCGTGTTGTTTCTGACAACACGGGAGGTGCCTGCGGACACTGCAGCGCATGCCGTCGCGGAGATTATGTACATTGCTATCAGAGAAAAACGATCGGCGGAGGCCTTAACGGCGGATTCGCAAAATACGTAAAGATCCCGGGAGAAATCCTTACGATCGCACCGAATGCTCTTATGAAGCTTCCTGATTCGATTTCATTTGAAGAAGGAGCAGTTATGGAGCCGGCTGCAAATTCATACCGCGCAGTCGTTTATGAGGCAAATGTACGTCCCGGAGATACCGTTGTTATAGTAGGTCTCGGAGCACTTGGACTTTACGCACTTCAGATCGCGAAGGCTGCAGGAGCAAGCAATATCGTCTGCATCGGAATGAAGTCTGACGTAGAGAAGAGATTCCCGCTTGCTGAAAAGTTCGGTGCTACAAAGATGCTCGTTGCCGATGAAGTAGACGTAGTAGAAGAGCTTCTTAAGATGTTCGGTGAGGATGGCATAGATGTTACAATCGACGCTGCCGGCGCTGCTATTGTAATGAAACAGGCGTTCCAGTATCTTAAACATGACGGCAAGTTTGTTAAGATCGGAAATCCGCCGTCAGTTTATAACGATACATTGCTTCCGATGATCGATAAGCAGATAAGTGTTATCGGACATATGGGATACGATGCAAATTGCTGGTTCAAGGTAATGCAGATGGTTGAGAAAGGACAGCTTGATCTTAAATCAATGATCGGTGTGGTTCTTCCGATTTCCGAATACAAAAAGGGATATGAGCTTACGAGAACACAGCAGGTTGCAAAAGCAGTACTTATACCTGAAGACTGAAAGGAAACATAATAATGAAAAATGAAGGATATTTTCTGACAGAAGTCGGAAAACTGGAATTAAGAGAAGTTCCGATGCCTGTATGCGGTGACGATGATGTTATTGTCAAGATAGAGTATATGGGAATCTGCGGATCAGACCTCTTCTTCTTCGGAGATCATAACCATGAGATAGCAGACGGAATGTACAAGCTTCCGATCCAGCTTGGACACGAGTGCGCAGGTGAAGTTACACAGATCGGAAAGAGTGTTACATCATTAAAGGTTGGCGACAAGGTTGCAGTTGAGCCTGGCGTTCCATGCGGAAAGTGCGCATTCTGCCAGAGCGGACGTTATAACCTTTGCCCGGACGTAAAATTCATGGCAGCTCCGCCATTTGTAAATTCAGCTATGAACCGTTACATTGCTCATCCGGCCAAAATGGCATTTAAGCTTCCGAAGAATGTAGACACAAGAGCCGGCGCACTTGTAGAGCCGCTTTCCATCGGTATTCATTCTACAAAACGTGCAGGAATCGGCCTCGGCGATACGGTTGTTATCATAGGAACAGGCTGTATAGGACTTACGATCCTTCTTGCGGCAAAGGCAAGAGGAGCTTCACAGGTTATCGTTATCGACGTATTTGATAATCGTCTTGAAAAGGCAAAAGAACTTGGCGCGGATCATACCATAAATTCAACAAAGGAAGACCCGATAACAAGAGTTCAGGAAATACTTGACGGCGACCTTCCGCAGTTCGTATGCGAAGCAGCCGGAAGACCGGAAACTGTAGTTCTGGCAACAGAGATGGTAAGACGCGGCGGCACACTTCTTCAGGTTGGTTCTGTAAACGCACCGACATCTCTTCAGTTCTACAAGCTTACTGAAAAAGAAGTTAATATGGTATTTTCATTCAGATATGCCAACATTTATCCTACTGCTATCAAAGCTATCGCAAGCGGAAAGATCGATATCAACAGTCTTGCTACGGATGAGTTTGATTTTGAAAATGCACAATACGCTTTTGAGCAGGCAGAGAGCAATAAGCAGACGGTCGTAAAAGCTGTCATCAAATTTTAATACATCAATGAGTGTCAAAATCTATTTTTGACACTCATATCCTAAAAATGAATTGTAAAGGGAGAACATCGTGGAAAAGAAATATGATGTGGCTTGCATAGGTACATGTTTACTTGATATTTCAACGTCGGGTCTGGATTTTGACACCTTATTTGTGAATGAACCGAATCTGGCGGAGGCAATAAGCTACGGAAGCGGCGGAGACGCCAATAACCAGTCTATCGTACTTAGCCGTCTGGGACATAAGGTCAGCTTTTTAAGCAGGGTCGGAAACGACTTTACCGGAAAGTTTATACTTGATCGGGTGGCATCATCAGGAGCAGATGTAAGTCATGTAAAGATATCAGATACGGAACCGACTGCAGAAAACAATATCCTGATCGGACCGAATGATAAGAGGGTATACATCATAAGCAAGAATAGCACATCGAGAACGGAACTTTGCGGAGATGACATTGATCTTGATGTTGTAAGACAGGCAAAGCTGGTATCCATAGGAAGCATTTTCGTACATCCTAAGTTGGACAAGGATCTTGAAAAAATCCTTAAAGTAGCTAAAGAAAGCGGAGCGCTTGTTTGCGCGGATGTCTGCCCCTCGGGAGAGGAGTGCTCGCTTGAATCACTCGGTGACGTAGTACCGTGTTTGGATTATCTTTTCCTGAACGAGGACGAGGCAAAATATCTGTCAGGCGAGAACGAGGCTGATAAGATAGCGGATCATTTCCTGGCGAAGGGTGTGGGAACAGTCATTGTAAAGCTTGGCGCAAAGGGAAGCTATATCAAATCAAAAAAAGAAGCGGTTTTCCAGGAAGCTTTCCATACGACAAACGTAGTCGACACGACGGGCGCGGGTGACTGTTTTGCTTCAGGATTCATATCAGGTGTCTTAAGAGGACTTTCGCTTAGGGAATGCGCAAAATTTGCTACAGCGTGCAGCTTCCTTACAATTCAGAAAGTAGGTGCAACAACAGCAATAGAAAGCTTGGAACAAGTCGAAGCTGTATTAGAAACTGTATAAACAAAGAGAGGAGAACACAATGAGTAATGAAATTGTTCTCGAAATGAAAGGTATCTGTAAGCGTTTCCCAGGTGTCGTTGCACTGGATTCGGTAAATCTTCAGGTAAAAAAAGGCACGGTACACGGTCTTGTAGGCGAAAACGGTGCCGGTAAATCAACACTTATGAAGGTTCTGACCGGAACGTATATCCAGGACGAAGGAGACGTCCTCTATAAGGGGCAGGTTCAGCATTTCAAATGCGAGAAGGATTCTCTGGCCCTGGGAATCTCAATCGTTCCGCAGGAACTTAATTATGTGCCGGGGCTTACCGTAGAAGAAAACATCTATCTTGGTCGCGAACAGATGAATGGAATCTTCCTTAATAAAAAGGAAAGAAGTCGCCTGGCAACAGAAGTTATCGAGAGTATGAATCTTAACATCGATCCGAAGGCAAAGATGGGTGACCTCAACATTGCTCAGTGTCAGATGATAGAGATCGTAAAGGCAATATCGAGAGGCGCGGAGCTTATTGTATTCGACGAGCCGACATCTTCATTAACCTCGGTTGAGACAGAAAATCTTATTTCACAGATTTTTAAGCTGCGTGAAAAAGGAGTGGCGTGCATCTATATAAGCCATAAGCTCGATGAGATCCTGACACTGTGTGATGACATTTCGGTTCTTCGTGATGCTCACTACATCGGATCAATGACACGTGAGGAAGCAACGGAACAGAAACTCATCGCCATGATGGTTGGACGTGAAATGGGTAAGATTTACCCGAATGTAGGAGCCTGCAGCGATGAAGAAGTACTTAAGGTTGAGAACTTCAATAGAGACGGAGTCTTTGAAGATATCTCCTTCACACTTCACAAGGGTGAGGTTCTTGGATTTGCCGGAATGGTTGGTGCCGGACGAAGCGAAGTAATGAGAGCATTGTTCGGAATCGATCCTCATACATCCGGAAAGATTTATGTCGATGGCAAGGAAGTAAATATCAAAAGTCCGTCTGATGCCATAAGCGCAGGTGTATGCATGGTATTTGAAGACAGAAGAAACTATGGCTTTGTCGGCAGGATGACCGTAAAAGAAAATATCATTCTTCCGAATGCGGATCATTATTCCGGAGCAAAGGGACTTGATTTCAAAGCCATGAAGAGGGACGCTGAGGATCAGAAACAAAAGCTTAAAATCAAAACTCCTAGTGTTGAACAGAAAGTTATGAACCTTTCCGGAGGTAATCAGCAGAAGGTTGTTTTAGCAAAGTGGATGCTCCGTAAAAATCTTAAGGTGCTCATCATGGACGAGCCGACACGCGGTATCGACGTAGGAGCAAAGCAGGAGATCTACGAGATCATAAAAGAAATGGCAAGCAAGGGTATTTCCATAATAATGATCAGTTCGGAAATGCCGGAGGTCATAAATGTAAGTCAGCGTATAATGGTCATGCGAGAAGGCCGGATCGTCGGAGAAATGTCGCATGAAGAGGCAACACAGGAAAAGATCATGGCTACTATAGTAAGTGGGGGTCAATAAGATGAAAAAAAGTAAATCTCTCGGTAATTTTTACCAAAAATATGGAATTTTTGTAATCATGATAGCGGCATTTATCATCGCAGGTTTCGCTTCCAAAAACTTTATGACAGTTTCAAACCTGACGAACGTTTTTAAGCAGATCTCACCTATAGCGATAGTGGCTGCCGGTGAAACGATCATGCTCGTTACAGGTCAGATCGACCTTTCAGCATCAGCCGTTATCGCACTTGCAAGCTGCATCGGTGCAACGGCACTGCAGGCAACAGGAAATGTATTTGTATGCTTCATAACAGCAATTGCGGTTGCGGTAGCCGTTAACTTTTTCGCGGGATGTTTGATCACAAGGCTTCACCTTCCGGCATTCGTGGCTACACTGGCAACAATGAACATGTGTAAAGGTATGGCTTACGTCTACACAGTAGGTGCGGTTACGGCAGACGATAACCTTAAATGGCTTAACAACGGAGATCTTTTCGGTGTTATTCCGTGGCTCGTAATCGTTATGGTTCTTGTTCTTGTCGTAATGCAGATTCTTTTAAAGAGAACAAAGCTGGGACTTTATATGTATGCGGTAGGCGGAAACAATGAAGCTTCCATAGCAGCCGGAATCAACAGCAACAGAATAATCAGAGTTACATTTATCATAAACGGTATTCTTATCGGAATTGCATCCGTAGTTCTTACGGCACGTATGATGTCGGCAACGCCCAACTTCTCAGCCGGAAACTATGAATTCGATGCCATTACATCAACAGTAGTCGGCGGTACCAGCTTCACGGGTGGTTTCGGTAGTATGTTCAACGTTATCATCGGTTCCATCATCGTAGGTATTATCAATAACTGTATGATACTTATGGGTGTAAACAGTAACTGGCAGATAGTTGTAAAAGGTATTCTGATTGCAGCAGCAGTTGCAATAGATATAAACACAAAGAAAAAAGAAAAGTAAAGACCAGGAGGAAAGAAAATGAAAAAGAAGCTTTTAGCGGGATTAGTCGTAACAGCAATGGTCGTAAGTATGGTAGGATGCGGCTCCAGCAGCTCATCCAGCTCAGATGCAAGCTCCGGCAGCTCATCAGCATCTTCCGAGAGCACATCTTCTGAAAGTTCATCTTCAGAAAGCGCATCGGCATCATCCGACGATGAGGTATGGACGATCGGTCTTGAGTACTCAGCAAGCTCATGTGAGTTCTGCCAGAAGTTCGCTGACGAGTGCAAGGCTTATGGTGAGGAGAAGGGATTCAACGTAATCATCACTCAGGGTAACAGAAACGTATCCAACCAGATCACAAACGCAGAAGGAATGCTTGAGCAGGGCGCTAAGATCGTCGGCGGTTTCTGGGATGATCCCGATGCCTGCATGACAATAAAGGATGCATGCGAAGAGAAGGATGTATGGTGTATCGGCGTTCTTACAAGCCTTACAGACAGAGGTAACGGATACGAGAAATATCGTCATGTAGGTTCAGAGAACGTTGAAGGCGGACGTCTCTATGGTGAGTATGCTGCAGAGCATCTTCCGGAAAATGCTCAGATCTGCGAGCTTCACGGAGTATCCAGTGATATTCAGGATCAGGAACGTTTCCAGGGATTCTGGGAGGCAATGGAAGAAGCAGGAAGAGACGATGTAACTGTTCTTGATGTTCAGTATACAAACACAAACCGTGAAGAAGGACTTAAGGTTGTTGAGAACTGGCTCCAGGCTTATCCGGAAATGGACGCATTCGTTTCCTACTCTGATGAGCTTACTGTTGCAGGCGTAGAAGCTCTTCGTTCAGCAGGTGTTAACGGTAAGGTTCAGGTTTACTCCTTCGATGGATCAAACGAAGGCGCACAGATGGTATTAGACGGCGACATCATGTGTGACGTTCTGCAGGATTACAAAGAGCAGGCTCACGCTTACATCGATCTTTGTGTAAACATTCGTGACACAGGAACGTCTGATGATATCGAAGTTCCGTTCACACTTATCACGCAGGAGAATGCTGAGGATTACTTGGATTATTAATTGATCATTAATTTTTGCGGGGTTAGTTGGGTTTATTAAAGGTCGGAGAGATTGCGTATGAAGGCGAAATTAAAGATAACTCTTATACTTATATTAGCTATGGGGCTTACTTTATCAATGACTGGGTGCGCCGGTACTGCTTCAGCTGATGTTCAGACACAAAGTAAGTCAGCGGTAGGCGAAGAAAAAACCGAGTTTGCTACGGATGCGGAACGGTTCAAATATGATTACGAATCCTTGAACAATTACAAGAGAGAGGATGACGGAGTTGTGCTGTTCCCTGTTGAAATAGCAGATGATAATCCGTTTGTATATGTCACCATGCAGGAGGCGATCGAGCTTCGCGAGGAAGGAACGGGCGTTCTCTTCATCGGATCATCAGATTGCCGTATATGCAGGATGCTGGCAACGCTTATCATAGACGCCGTTAACAGTGATGACGCAAAGGACAACGCTTATCTCGACAAGATATATTATCTTGATGCAAATGAGGTAGATACGCAATCCTCCGATTATCAGGAGTTTCAAGAAAAGGTTTTAGAACCTATGTATTCTTATCTCCAGAAATATGACGAACCGTCAACAAATATTTATGGAGTTCCCAAATTTATAGAATCTAAAGCTGCTGCAACAGAAGAAGAATCGAAACAGGTGAAAATGTATAAGTTTACGCTTTCCTACTGGGATGATGGTAAGCTTCTGGGAATGCATGTGGGAACAACACCTTATTTTAAAGATTCAGATACACCTCCTACCGATGAGGACAAGGAGGAGTTTATAAAAAGATTTCAGGAGATCACGTGCCTTTTCGGCACTGACCTTTGTGAATATTGTTAGAAAGGAATGATAGAAATGAAAGCAAACGTTGGAAAGGTCATGACCGCTTTAGGACCGGTAGAGCCGTCCGAGCTTGGACATACACTGCCTCATGAGCACACACTTAACTGGCTTAGTCACTATGAGATGCCGGATAAGGATCCGGAGAAGAGAAAATACTTTGATCAGCCGGTAACACTTGATAACCTTGGTTATATTCTCAATGAGAACTTTTACGGAGTACGTGCCAACCTTCTTAACTATGACGATGATATGTTTGTTGAGGAGCTTAAGAGATTTAAGAAAGCCGGCGGCGGATGCGTTGTCGATCTTACAGGTGATGACAATACCATGTTTTACGAGAAAGGTCTTCCGACAGACGAGCACTGGCTTCGCTTCAAAGCTTTGTCTGAGAAGTCCGGAGTACATCTTATAGCTGCTGCTGCACATTTCCCGCCAAACGGAAGAACCGATTTCGATAAGCTTTCCGTTGATGACATCGCAAAGATGTATATAGATGCTGCTACAGTTGGATATGGAAGCACAGGTGTAAAGGCCGGTATCATCGGCGAGATCGGAACAAGTGACGTGATCACAGATGCTGAGTGGAAGTGCCTGCGTGCCGCCGCAATAGCTGCAAATGAGACAGGCCTGGCAGTAAATGTACATGTAAACGTATATCAGTGGAGAGATGACTTCAATATCCTTAAGCTGTTCCAGCAGGAAGGCATGAACATGAACAAGTTCGCCTTCAGCCACAGAGAGGCTTGCCTCATTCAGGACGACTGGACATTGGATGACGGACTTTATCATCTTCAGAAGATCATGGATACCGGAGCATATATCTCATTTGACGGCGTAGGAAATATGACTTACGAGAAGATGCCGTACGGATCATGGTGCAATGCTTCCGATAAGCAGAGAGCACAGGCTGTTTATAAGCTTATCGTTCGTGGTTACAAGGATCGTATCCTTCTTTCTCATGATGCGGCTGAGAGACATCGCTTCTCAACTTGCGGCGGATATTGCTTCAACCACATCAATACACGTTTCCGCGAGATCTGCAATCTCGTAGGAGTTACAAATGATGAACTTGATTCAATTATCAAGGACAATCCACAGAGACTTCTTACGATCGAGTAATTAGTTATTTTAAGTGTTTAAAAACAGGCCGCCGCAAAAAGCGGCTTGTTTTACGCAAAAAAAGCTTCTGACAAGGTATTTTATGAAAGGCGGTTTTCAAAGAGAATGGGTAAAATGAGCCAAAGAAAGATAACAATGATCACATTCTTTTATTCGTTCATTGTAGTGGGCGCTTATTTCAGCGTGATCGGTTCGGTAATGCCGATGATGCGTGAGGAATATGGCCTGGATTACAGTATCAGTGGTATAATGATGTCAGCGCTTTCCGTCGGATACCTTGTTGCAGGCGCGACGGTAGATATTATAGGACGTCGTTTCGGGAAGAAAAGAACGTATATCATGTTCCATATCGGCCTGCTTATCGGGCTCACTTTGATGATGTTTGTTTCCAATTCGGGATTGCTGTTATTTGCGGCCGTAATTGCCGGCCTTAGCAGAGGCTGTATCGACACGAATGGAAACCGTGCTGTAAGTGTGGCGGCACAGGGAGACGACGCACCGATCAACTTCCTTCAGGCGTGCTATTCCATGGGAACATGTATAGCACCGCTGATAACAATGGCCTGCGGTGCATCGTGGAGAGTGGCTCTCACGATCATAGTTGTAATGGGTGCGGTAAGCCTTGTTATGAGCTTCCGGCTTTCGTTCGACGAAGAAAATGTTGAAAAAAAATCAGAAAAAAATCGACCGGACTACAGCTTCTTTAAGAGCCGGCTTTTCTGGCAGAGCGTGATTTTTCTTATGTGTGATATATCCCTGCAGGATTCCCTTATCGGATGGATCGTGACATTTTTCAGAGATTCCGGTACCGTAAGCGAATCTACGGCTCAACTTCTCGCGACAGTATTATATGCGATGATCCTGGTCGGTCGAATTGTGATATCAGGGCTTGCATCGAAGATCAAGCCAAAATATATGCTTGTTGTTATGGCACCTGGTGTATTAGCCTGGTTTTCGGTAATGGTATTATCGACTACTGCTCCGCTTATGATAGTAGGACTTATAGGTCTGGGAATTTTCATGGCGGGTATATATGGTGCGGCGCTTGCGGGGGCCGGATCGCTTATTGACAAGTACCCGTTAAGCATGGGTATGCTCATTACGCTTCCCGGTGTCGGAGCCGTCGTATTTCCTGGACTCGTCGGAATCGTTTCGAACAATCTTGGGGTAAGAAGTGGTCTTAAGGTGCTTTACATCATAATCGTTATATTCCTTGTGAATGCAATATTCAATCTTAAAAATAAGAAAGAATTGTAAGTGAATACATTAAAAACAGGAGGCTTCATGAAAAATTTTATTCTTGCCCCGGATTCATTTAAGGGCACTATGAGCGCAGATACGGTCAGCAGGGTATGGAAAGAAGCAATACTCGCACATATACCGGATGCTTCGGTGCGCGAAATCCCTCTGGCTGACGGAGGAGAAGGCATGGTTGATGCTTATCTGCGCGTTATCGGCGGGGATAAAAAAAAAAAAAA
>CAYMAY010000019.1:0-677 GCA_964388555.1 uncultured Lachnospiraceae bacterium | reverse complement strand
AATGTTACCGGACCAATGGGCGAAAAGATGGACGCCGCATATGGTGTTCTCCCTGATGGCACGGCTGTTATCGAAATGGCTGCGTGCGCGGGTCTTCCGCTGGTAAAAGGTGATAAAGATCCGCTTTTGGCAACAACATACGGAGTAGGTGAGATGATAAAAGACGCCGCTGTGTCAGGTGTAAAAGAACTGATCTTAGGCCTTGGCGGCAGTGCGACAAATGATTGCGGAATAGGCATGGCGGCTGCTCTCGGGTTCGAATTTTATAATTCTGATGGAGAAAGATTAGAGCCGTTTGCAAAGAATATGATAAATGTTGACAGGATAACGGCGCCAAAGTCACGTATTGATATAAAGGTTACGGCGGCGTGCGACGTTGACAATCCTTTGTACGGACCAAACGGAGCAACGTACACCTTCGGACCGCAAAAGGGAGTGACAACCGAGATGCTTCCGAAGCTTGACGAGGGTGTGAAGAACATGGCTCGCGTTATAGAAAAAGATCTTGGTGTAGATGCTGCTGATGTCCCCGGAGCAGGTGCGGCCGGCGGTCTCGGCGGAGCAGTCATCGCTTTTCTTAACGGAAAGCTGCAGCCGGGGATCGATCTTCTTCTTGATGCGGCTCATTTCGATGATGCCCTCGAAGATGCAGACGTTGTCTTCGTAGGAGAAGGACG
>CAYMAY010000018.1:0-23348 GCA_964388555.1 uncultured Lachnospiraceae bacterium | reverse complement strand
GAATGCGGCGCGTAGTCAAAATACAGGGCTGTCGGAGGACAGCCCTCTTTTGGGGATAAAAATTATACGAACAGAGCGTATATCTGTCCTTGATCTGAGGGAAAAGATATTCTCTTTATTTCTGTTGTGAGAAGCAGATGAGGAGAAAATTTATGGCGTTTAAGACAGTAAGGGGATCTGCCATGCCGTTGACCGCCGCAGACAATAAGTTGTTCCGGTTATTTCGCATTGTCCGGGGGAGTAAAATCGAAGTGATACGCCGATCTCGAAGTGAAATTGAATTGCGAAATATAAAGAAGTAACTACAATTTTAAAACTTTGACATAAATTGTCCAACAATTCTACATTGTACAGCACAAATATCTGACAATAAGAAAGCTTTTGACATTGACGGCAGTGTGCTATAGTACACGAAGAAAAAATGCTGCCGATCGCACAGGAATAGAGGGAGTATTACAATTGCGTCTTGATAAATTTTTCTCATCTCTTGGCATATTAAGCCGGAGTGAATGCAAAAAAGCAGTAAAGTCGGGTCATATAAAAATCGGCGATACTTTAGCCAAAAGCCCTGACCAGCAGATCAATCCGGCGGTTGATCGAATCTTCTATAAAGAAGTTCCGGTCAGCTATTCTGTTTATGTTTATTATATGCTGAATAAGCCCGCTGGTGTCGTTACGGCAAAGACTGACGGCATAAATGAAACTGTTTTTTCACTGGTTGATGACAAACGACCGGACTTATCTGCAGTCGGCCGCCTTGACAAGGACACAACAGGGCTTCTCCTTCTGACAAACGACGGCCAGTTAAATCACCGTCTTCTTTCTTCGAAATACCATGTAAAAAAGGAATATATAGTTAAAACCGAGGGATTTTTAACAGAAGCCGATCTTGCAATTATGCGTGAAGGCGTCGATATCGGAGACGATAAAAAAACGCTTCCCGCAGATGCTGCCATTTTAGGCGAAACATCATCCGGAAGCATTTTATCACTTACGATATGTGAAGGCAGGTATCATCAGGTTAAGCGTATGCTGGCTTCTGTCGGCAAGCCTGTCGTATCGCTTCATCGCAGATCTTTCGGACCACTCGTTCTCGATGATACACTTAAAGAAGGAGACCTGCGGCCTCTTACCGATGAGGAAGTTGAGGCACTTAAATCGGACGCCTTTTTAGCATAGAAAAAAAGGTCACCGATATAAAAATTTTCATCACTGTTTTATGCCTTTAAGATTAGAAAGATATTTTTCAATCTGACTTCTTGGTGCGCTTAAGGACCCCTGTGCGAAGCCGCTTCTGCCGCCGCCGCGTCCTTCAAGTGCACTGTTCATTTCTTTTATAAATCCCGAAATATCCTTATCTTTGCAGATCGCGGAATATCTGTATCTGTCACCATCTTTTACAAATACGATGACAAGACCGCTGCATTTATCCGAAATGCGGTCCGCCAGAGCGCGCCCCTGTATGGGATTGAGTTCATCCTCAAAAAGAAATACTTCCGATTCGCCGGCAAAGGAAGCTGCCCTTAAGTCGTAATATGCATTTTCAAAATGCGAAAGTGTCTTCTTTAAAGATGTATTTTCGTCTGAAATTTTTCGCACAACTGCAGCCGTTTTTTCTTCTGACGTTGAAAGAAGCACAGCCGCAGCCTTATTCTGCTCATAATTTGACGCCAGGTAGTCAAATGCCCTTTTTCCGCAGTAAAGCTCTATTCTTGTGCCGTTATGGAATTTCTTTGCCGAAATTATTTTTACAAGCCCCACCTGCGCACTTGATAATACGTGGGTTCCGCAGCATGCGCAGGTATCTGCACCTTCAAAGCTGGTTATCCGAACCTTTCCCGTCAGTTCCTTTTTGCTTCTGTAGCTGATCGTATCGAGCTCTTCTTTTGAAGGCCATATTTCCTTAAAGGGATGGTTCTCCCAGATATAACGGTTGGCCCTTTCTTCTATTTCAAGTGCCTCATCAAATGAAATGGCGGCATTATAATCAATCGTTATAAATGTCTCACTCATATGGAAGCCCACGTTGTCACAGTTGAATCTTTCGCACAGCATTCCGCTTACGATATGCTCTCCCGAATGCTGCTGCATGTGGTCAAAACGCCTTTCCCAGTTTATGATGCCGTGAACCGTCTCATTTATGCTTATCTCTTTATCAACCCTATGCCAAATGATCCCATCTTTTTCCTGCACATCGGTAACTCTAATTTGCGATCCTTCCGCTGACGCGAGTACGCCCCTGTCGCAGGGCTGTCCTCCGCCTTCCGGATAAAACGCAGTCCTGTCAAGGCAGACATATTTTTCGCCTTTTTCACCTGTCCTTATATCCAGAACCTTTGCGTCAAATTCTCTTGAATATACATCTTTATAATAAAGCTTTTCGGTCATGTCTTCTCCCTTACAATGCTTCGGTAAGCACAGAAATTATAGCGATTTTCTTGAGGTTTGCCAAGCGATTTTCCTTGACAAAGCAGGGACGCATATGTATACTTTACAAAGTGTGGTTAGGAGTCAGTATGTGTATTGATATTTCAAGGCTGCTTCAAAGCGACGGTGTTCGCGCGGTGTATAAGCCGGAATCGAATCTTAAAAGTGTTTCCGTCAGCGGAGCGGATTATCCGGTGAAGATCGTGGAGCCGATAGAGATTACCGTTTTAAATAAAGGTAATAAGGTGCTTGAAATTACATATGGCGGCAAAGCATCGGTAATTATACCCTGTGCGAGATGTCTTGAGGATGTCGAATATCCCATAAGCTTTTCGGGAGTGAGACAGGCCGATATGAAGCTGCCGGACGAAAAAAGAGACGAAACATTTTTTATCATAGAAAACAAAATGTATCCGGATCTACTGATCACTGATGAAATACTCATGAGATGGCCAATACGGGTGTTGTGCAAGGAGGACTGCAAAGGAATCTGCAGTCAGTGCGGCGCAAACCTGAACTATACTCAGTGCGGATGCGAAAAAGAAGCTACCGACCCAAGAATGGCTGCAATAAAAGATATATTTTCTCAATTTAAGGAGGTGTAACGATGTCCATTTGTCCGAAAAATAAGTCTTCCAAAGGTAGAAGAGACCAGAGAAGGGCTAACTGGAAAATGTCTGTTCCGAACCTTGTGAAATGCAGCAAATGCGGAGCTCTTACAATGCCCCACAGAGTCTGCAAAGCATGCGGAACATACAATAAGAAACAGATCATCGAAGTTGAAGGCTAAATTGTAAACAAGTAAGGCTGCCGTATTTGCGGCAGCCTTTTTTAAAGGAGTATCGCCATGTGGAAATACAATGACAACTATCTTAAGCTTCCGGGAAGCTATCTTTTCTCTACTATTGCAAAAAAAGTAAACGCATTTACCACGGAAAATCCCGATAAAAGCATCATAAGGCTCGGAATAGGCGACGTTACACTTCCCCTTGCACCGGCTGTTATCGAGGCTCTTCACGGCGCTGTGGATGAAATGGCTGTTAAAGAGACGTTTAAGGGTTATGCGCCGGATCTGGGCTACGCTTTCTTAAGAGATACCATCGCTAAAAATGATTATGCCGATCGCGGAGTTGATATTTCTTCCGACGAGATATTTGTTTCCGACGGAGCTAAATGCGACTGCGCGAACATACAGGAAATATTCAGCGATGACTGCCGCGTTGCGGTTTGCGATCCCGTATATCCCGTATATGTAGATTCAAATGTTATGGCAGGTCGTGCCGGCGAGTGGAATGAGAAGACCGGAATGTTTACGAACATCATATATATTCCGTGCTCATCCGATAATGATTTTATCCCGGATCTTCCCAAGGAAACACCGGACATCATCTACCTTTGCTATCCCAACAACCCCACGGGAACAACCCTTACAAAGGATCAGCTTCAGGTGTGGGTTGATTACGCAAACAAGGTAGGTGCCGTTATCCTTTATGATGCGGCTTACGAGGCGTATATTTCAGAGACGGACGTTCCTCATACCATATACGAGTGCGACGGTGCGAGAAACTGCGCCATAGAGTTCAGAAGCTTCTCGAAGAATGCCGGATTTACAGGCGTTCGTCTCGGATTTACCGTTATCCCGAAGGATGTTAAAAGAGACGGCGTTATGCTTCACAGTCTCTGGGCAAGAAGACACGGAACAAAGTACAACGGCGCTCCCTATATCATCCAGAAGGCAGGCGAGGCTTGCTACAGCGAGGCAGGCAAGGCTCAGCTTAAGGAACAGGTTGCGTATTACATGAAGAATGCACGTACAATTCGCGACGGACTTAAGAACGCCGGTTATACGGTTTACGGCGGCGTAAATGCTCCGTATGTATGGCTTAAGACACCGAACGATATGACGTCCTGGGAGTTCTTTGATATGCTTCTTAAGGATGCCGGAGTTGTAGGCACACCGGGTTCTGGCTTCGGACCAAGCGGAGAAGGATATTTCCGCCTGACAGGTTTCGGAACATACGAAAACACGGTAAAGGCATTAGAACGTATAAACAAGCTTTGATAGATAAATGAAAACTTACAGCGTCAGCACTGACGTGCAATATCAGAAACAAAGATCTGACTGTTGCCGGAGCGCCTGACGCTTTTTGTTTTATATAAGAATCGACGTCAGTATAAATGCCTATATAACGTTGACGAAGAAATATTTGTTGATTTTGTATTACAAAAGTCTTGAATTACTGTCACGTTTTTAGTAATATATAGACAAATAGTTTTAAAAGCGGAGGTTTTTTATATGCAAGTTTACACATCAGACAGAATCAGAAACGTTGTACTCCTTGGACATGGTGGTGTCGGAAAGACTACACTTGCAGAAGCAATGGCATACCTTTCTGGAATAACAAACCGCTTGGGAAATGTTTCCGACGGAAATACAGTAAGCGATTACGATAAAGAGGAAATAAAGAGAAAGTTTTCAATATCCACATCCTTGATCCCGATAGAGTGGGATAAGGTAAAGATCAATGTCCTGGATACACCCGGATTCTTCGATTTCGTTGGCGAGGCTGAAGAAGCTGCAGCAGCTGCCGATGCGGCTGTTATAGTTATATCCGGTAAGGCAGGCGTTCAGGTCGGTACACAGAAGGCATGGGAGCTTTGCGACCGCTACAATCTGCCGCGTTACATATTTGTAACGGATATGGATATCGACAACGTAAGCTATCGTAAGGTAGTAGAGCAGCTCCAGGAGCTGTACGGAAAGAAGATAGCACCCGTATACATGCCGATCCGTGAGAACGAGAAATTCGTCGGATATGTAAACATTATAAAAGACAAAGGACGTCGTTTCACCGAAAAGGATAAATTTGAAGAGTGCGATATTCCCGATTATCTCGAGGAGTATCGTGATACATATCGTGAGTCACTCATGGAGTCCGTTGCCGAGACAAGCGAGGAATTCATGGACAGATATTTTGGCGGAGAGGAATTCTCCCAGGCTGAGATCTATGCGTCGCTTGCTACAAACGTTGCGGATTGCAGCCTTGTGCCGGTAGGAATGGGTTCACCCATAAATCTTCAGGGCGTTGCAAGCCTTCTTGAGGATATAATCTCATTCTTCCCGAATCCGACCCAGCTTATCAAGACAGGTCTTGACAGAAACAGCGGAGAGGCATTCGATGCGGATTATGATTTCCAGAAGCCGAAGAGTGCATTCGTATTCAAGACCATCGTAGATCCGTTCCTCGGAAAATATTCCCTTATAAAGGTTTGCTCGGGCGATATAAAGAACACGGATACGCTTTATAACGTAAATTCCGACACAGAGGAAAAACTCGGAAAACTCTACGTACTTCAGGGTTCAAAGGCCATTGAGGTTCCGGAGCTTATGGCAGGTGATATAGGCGCCATCGCTAAGCTGGCCAGCGTTAAGACGGGAGACACCCTCGCAACAAAGGCAGTTCCTGTAATGTACAGCCCGATATCAATTTCCAAGCCCTACACATGCAAGGCATACAAGGCTAAGAATAAGGGAGATATCGATAAGATCGCACAGGGTCTTGCAAGAATGGCACAGGAGGATCTTACACTTAAGCTTGTAAACGATACGGCAAACAGACAGTCCCTTATATATGGTATCGGCGATCAGCAGCTGGATATAGTTGCAAGCAAGCTTCTCGATCGTTATAAAGTTGAGATAGAGCTTGAGAAGCCGAAAGTTGCATTCAGAGAAACAATAAGAAAGAATTCCGACGTGGATTCCAAATATAAGAAACAATCGGGTGGACACGGACAGTATGGTCATGTTAAACTTCGTTTTGAGCCGTCAGGCGATATGGAGACACCTTATGTATTCGAAGAAGAGGTTGTAGGCGGAGCCGTTCCGAAGAACTACTTCCCGGCTGTTGAAAAGGGTCTTGCGGATTCCGTTATTGCCGGTCCTGTAGCAGGATATCCCGTAGTGGGCGTTAAGGTCGTACTTTACGATGGATCTTATCATCCGGTAGATTCCTCCGAGATGGCGTTTAAGACAGCAACCACAATGGGATTCAAGAAAGGCTTCATGGAGGCAAGTCCCGTACTGCTTGAGCCTATCGTTACAATGAGAGTTACCGTTCCCAACGACTTCACAGGCGATGTAATGGGAGACCTTAACAAACGCCGTGGTCGTGTGCTTGGAATGAATCCTTCGGGCGAAGGCAAGACAGTCGTTGAGGCAGAGGTTCCGGAGCTTGAGATATACGGATATGCCACAACACTTCGTTCCATGACGGGCGGAAGCGGAACATATGAGTACGATTTCTGCCGTTACGAGCAGGCACCTTCGGATATACAGGAGAAACAGATCGCCGAGAGAGCTGCGATGAACGAAGAGAATTAAAAAGATTTAAAAGAGATTTAAAGAGGAGAAGTTATGAAACAGAGAACCTTGTCAATATTGGTTGATAACACCGCGGGAGTACTGCAAAGGGTAGCGGGGCTTTTCAGCAGAAGAGATTACAACATAGACAGCCTTACCGTTGGCGAGACGGCGGACCCGAGATATTCCAGAATGACTGTTGTGGCAAAAGGTGATGACAACGTGCTTGACCAGATAATGAAGCAGGTTGCCAAGCTTGAGGACGTTAAGACGGTCAAAATACTGGATCCGGATAGCAGTGTACAGCGTGAGCTTATAATGATAAAGGTGAAGTGCGACGCCACTCAGAGGCAGAGCCTTGTTTCACTTACTTCCATATTCAGAGCAAAGATAATAGACGTAGGCAAGGAGTCTCTTATAATAGAGGCAACCGGCGCGGTAGGAAAGCTTGAAGCACTTATCGATCTTCTGGGAGGCTTCGAGATACTGGAGATAGCGCGCACGGGTCTTACGGGTCTTTCGAGAGGTTCAGACGACGTAACATATCTTTGATAAGGCGAAAAATTCAATAAAAAGAGTCCGGAATTAAAAAAATTCCGGATTCTTTTGCGCGTTAAAGTGTTTTTTTGTTGCGATATTTGTTGAATGGGTTTATAGTAACTCTTGAAAAATATTATCGTTAATCGAACATTAACTAAAGGAGTAGCGTTATGTCAGCAAAAATCTATTATCAGGAAGACTGCAACCTTTCATTACTCGAAGGCAAAAAAATAGCAATAATCGGCTATGGCAGCCAGGGACATGCACATGCACTTAATCTTAAGGATTCAGGATTGGATGTTTGCATCGGCCTTTACGAGGGAAGTAAGTCATGGGCAAAGGCAGAGGCACAGGGACTTAAAGTATATACGGCAGCAGAGGCTGCAAAGCAGGCAGACATCATCATGATTCTTATAAACGATGAGAAGCAGGCTGCTATGTACAAGAAAGACATCGAGCCAAACCTCAAAGAGGGCGATATGCTTATGTTCGCACACGGATTTGCAATTCATTTCGGACAGATCGTTCCGCCGAAGAACATCGACGTTACGATGATCGCTCCGAAGGCTCCCGGCCACACTGTTCGTAGTGAGTATCAGGCTGGAAAGGGAACACCTTGCCTTGTAGCTGTTCAGCAGGATTACACAGGAAAGGCAAAAGAGCTTGCACTTGCATACGGTCTTGGAATCGGCGGAGCAAGAGCAGGTCTTCTTGAGACAACATTCAGAGTAGAGACAGAGACAGACCTCTTTGGTGAGCAGGCTGTTCTTTGCGGCGGTGTTTGCGCACTTATGCAGGCTGGATTTGAGACACTTGTTGAAGCTGGATACGATCCGAGAAATGCATATTTCGAGTGCATCCATGAGATGAAGCTTATCGTAGACCTTATCTATCAGTCAGGCTTCAAGGGAATGAGATATTCTATCTCCAATACCGCTGAGTATGGTGATTACATCACAGGACCGAAGATCGTTACCGAAGAGACAAAGAAGACGATGAAGAAGATCCTTACCGATATCCAGGACGGAACATTCGCAAAAGACTTCCTTCTTGAGATGTCTAACGCAGGCGGACAGGCACACTTCCGTGCACTTCGCAACTTGGCTGCTGAGCATCAGTCAGAGAAGGTCGGCGAGGAGATCCGTAAGCTTTACAGCTGGAGCGATGAGGACAAGCTTATCAACAACTAAAGTTTTCTGAAATTGAATAAAAAATTACGGTGCGGCTTTGCGGATGCGAGGCCGCATTTTTTGACTTACAGAACAAAATTTTTAAAAGCAATAAAAAAGAGCTGCTGCATTGAATAGCTTAATGCAACAGCCTGATTTGAACGCATTAATTATGACAGATACTGGAATATTTCCAGGCGCATGCCTTCGGGTCCTTCGAAGAAGGCTGCCTTTACGCCTTTCTTAAGGAATCCCTCCAGTACAAGCGGATCGCCTTCGAATACGCATCCGACAGACTCAAGATACTTCTTTACGGCATCGACGTCTTTAACTTCCATTGCGAAATGATTTACCTGGCCGTGGGATTTGTTTGATTTTTCGGCAGGTACGATCTCGAGAACACATGTACCGTTGCCGACAAATTCAATATTGCCGTCGCCGAACGGTTCGGTGGCAATATGATCAAAATTCAGATGTTCAACAAAGAAGTCGGCACATTTCTTTGTATCCACTGCATCAAGTCCAACGTGTGCAAGTCCTAATACCATGTTTTCTTTCATAATATTTTTCTCTCTTTCATGATTTATTCGCATGTTGAGGCCAAAAGGTGTTTGTTTGACATTTCTTATACAGCATTGCTTCGTGCTTTGCACTTCCGCACTGCTTAAAAACATTCGTAATCCGCTCATTTTTCTACGAAAAATGGCTACTTACTCATGTTTTTGCGGCTCCGTTATTTCACCGGTCACAGCGCAGGTGGCTGCCGTTACGGGAGACGCGAGATATATTTCAACCTTGGAGGTTCCCATTCTTCCGAGGAAGTTTCTGTTATTGGTGGCAACGACGCGCTCGCCGTCGGTAAGAATTCCGCCTGTTCGTCCGCAGCAAAGACCGCAGCCCGGATGAGTTATCATGGCGCCGGCTTTTATAAGGATATCCAGTGTGCCGTCGTTTGCGGCTTCGCGATATATCTTTCGGCTCGCCGGTGTTATTATCAGTTTAACAAACGGGGCAACCTTTTTATCTTTGAGTACGGCGGCTGCCGCTCTTAAATCCTCAAGACGCCCGTTCGTACACGATCCGATAAATACCTGATCGATCTTCGTTCCGGTAAGTGTGGATACGGGACGTATCTTATCTACCTGAGAGGGGCATGCCATAACGGGCACAAAATCCTCCGCACGGTAATTGATAACCTGACAGTAGGCGGCATCATCATCTCCAAACAGGTCTTTCTGGAAATCGTCTAATTCGATTCCGCAATACTCGGCCGTTTTCTCATCTGGAGAGAACAGACCGCATTTCGCGCCTGCCTCTACAGCCATGTTTGACATTGTCATTCTTGCGGCAACGGACATGTTCTTTACGGTATCGCCGGCAAATTCCAATGATTTATACGTTGCACCGTCGGCCTTAAGGTCGCCGATTATGGTAAGGATAACGTCTTTTGATGTAACGTTTTCGGGAAGCTTTCCGTTTATGTTTACACGGATCGTCTCCGGCACCTTGATCCAGAGCGTTCCCGTGCCCAGAATACTTGCCATTTCCGTGTAGCCGATACCGGTCGAAAATGCTCCGACGCAGCCGTATGTGGTTGTGTGGCTGTCCGTGCCGAAAACAACATTGCCAGGACGAACGTATCCGGCTTCCGTCATAAGCTGATGGCAGATTCCGTCGGAACGGTGCACGTTCTTAAGGCCGTATTTTGCTGCGAATGCATCGCCGGTGCGGAAGTGACGTGTGTCATCTATCTGGCTTGCGGGAACGAGATGGTCGTATATAAGAACGACTTTATCGGCATCCCAGAGCTTCGTGAATCCCATTTCTTCAAATTTTTCCGCGACGAAGGGAATGAATATATCGTGGATCATTACCCTGTCCACATTTACGGTAACGATATCGCCCGCCTTGACGTCGCTTTTGTTTGTATTATGTTTTATTATTTTTTCGATAAGAGTTGAGCCCATTTTATCTCCTTAGCTTTAGTCAAGTCCGTTGCGGCGGCGCATAGCCTTTACAAGACCGCCTGCATCAAGTATCTCCAAAAGGTTTTCGGGAAGAGAAGAGATGGCGTAGCTTTTGCCGTCGTGTTCGATGCTTTCGCCCACAACAACTTCTATTTCATCGCCTTCTTTTACATCATTCTGAAGCTCGCTGTTTTCTATAAGCAGGAGTCCGTTGTTTATGGAGTTCCTGAAAAATATGCGGGCGAAGGATTTGGCGATCACCGCGCGAATTCCAAGTGCCTTTATAACCTCGGGAGCCTGTTCTCTCGATGAGCCGCAGCCGAAGTTCTTGCCTGCCACGATTATATCGCCGGGCTTGATCCGACCCGCGAGCTCGGGGCGAAGCGGCGAAAATGCGTATGGCTTCATATCGTCTACGGATTTAAGCGCCAGATATTCTGTCGGCATGATTATATCCGTATCAATATCGTCGCCCAGTATCCAGATTTTTCCTTTGAATTTGTCCATTTGAATTTCCTCTCTTAGATCATGTCGGCGGATGCTATCGAGCCGAGTATCGCAGATGCCGTAACAGTCGCTGCCGAGCCGAGATATACGAAGGAATCTCTGTGGCCTGCGCGGCCCTTAAAGTTTCTTGTGCCCGTGCTTATAAGTGTTTCGCCTTCGCCGATAACACCCTGGCAGCTTCCCCAGCATACGGAGCAGTTGGGATTCATGACTATGGCGCCGGCCTCCATAAATGTATCAAGGATGCCCTCCTCGAGAGCCTGCTGATAAACACTGCTGCTGGCGGGAACGACAAGAAATCTTACGCCGGGAGCGACCTTGCGGCCCTTTATAACCGATGCGCCAAGGCGGAGATCCTCGATTCGTCCGTTGTTGCATGAGCCGAGGAACGCCTCGTCGATATGTGTTCCGACACATTCGGAAACGGGCGAAATGTTGTCTACGAAGTGGGGCTTTGCAACCACCGGAACCACCTCGGATACGTTGATATCGTAAACCTTTGCAAATTCCGCATCGTCATCGCTCTTGAACATTGCCTTCGGAGTGCGGCCGTGAGCGGAAAGGTAATCAAGTGCAATATCGTCAACCTCCATGAGAGCCGTCTTTGCGCCGGCTTCAACGCAGAGGTTGCAGATGCATATGCGGTCGCTCATTGTAAGAGTCTTCATGGCATCGCCCACAAATTCCATTGCCTTGTAATTGGCACCGTTCGCTCCAATCTTTCCTATTATGGTAAGTATGAGATCGCGGGCCGTGGCGCCGTTCTTTAATTCTCCTGTAAGATTGAAACGCAGTGTTTCAGGGACGAGTACCCAGCTGTGACCCGTAACCATTCCGTAGAGATAGTCGGTGCAGCCCACGCCGGTGCCGAATGCACCCAGAGCACCGTACGCGCATGTATGGCTGTCGGCTCCGAATATGAGTTCGCCGGGGCACACATGATTTTCCATCATTATCTGATGACATACGCCTTTGCCCTCGTAAAATGTAATATCATGTTCTCTTGCAAAATCACGCATTTTCTTCTGTGAACCGGCCGTTTTGGGGCTGTCGCAGGGTACGTTGTGGTCAACGATCCACACCAGCTTGTCCTTGTCGGCAATATGCGGATTTTTGAGATTGTTGTACATGTCGATGGTAAGATGAGTTGTTCCGTCGTTGCTCAGAAGACGATCCAGCTCGACGGTATGTATTTCGCCGGCGTGTACGCTGTCTTTCTTTGCGGCGCGGGCGATTATTTTTTCAGCAATTGTCATTCCCATGAGTTATGCCTCCGATTTTTCTTATTTATTGAGTGAAGCGATAAGACCGCCCTGATCCAGTATACTCTGCATATATTCGGGCAGCTTCGTGCATGTGTAATTCTTGCCGTTTACGGCAGCGATGCCGTCTGCAAGAGAAAGCTCCATTTCGTCGCCGCTGTTTACGTTTTCGTAAAGATCACGACATACTATTACGGGCAGTCCGATGTTGATGGCGTTGCGATAGAATATACGCGCAAAGGATTTGGCTACGACAGCCTTTACACCGAGAGCCTTTAAAACACTCGGAGCCTGCTCACGCGAAGAACCGCAGCCGAAGTTTTCTTCTGCCACAACAAAATCTCCCGGTTTTACGGAAGATGCAAAATCAGGATCCAGTGACTCAAACGTATGAGATTTCATTTCGTCAATAGTAGGATAAAGAAGATACTGTGATGCCAATATCTGGTCGGTATCAACGTCTCTGTAAAATTTAAAGATTTTTCCCATTTTCCCTCCCATGCCGCGTCGGCGGCTGTTTCAAGTCGGGATAAGTATTATTAATATCCCGTCTGAAGATAAAGTTTAGCATTCTGACCATAAAATGTACAGTTGCAAAAAATATCTTTTGATCATTATTTTTAGTGCATAAGAGCTTTGATTGGGTTATAATGGAAATTCAATCAGGATTTCTGGGTATCATAGAGGTCAAAATACCTTTTGAATTCATTATTATCATAATAAACCGAGGGAATTATTAATGGAGAAAGAAGTAGTTTCAAGGAATTTTATCGAAAGAATAATCGACAAGGACTTAGAGGAAGGCGTATACGACAAGGTATGCACGCGTTTTCCACCGGAGCCCAACGGATATCTGCATATCGGTCATGCAAAATCCATTCTTCTTAATTACGGGCTGGCGCAGGAATATCACGGCACATTCCATATGCGTTTCGACGATACCAACCCCGAAAAGGAGGATACGGAGTACGTTGAGTCCATCTTAAAGGATATAAAATGGCTCGGAGCAGACTGGGGCGAGCATTTCTATTACGCGTCAAACTATTTTGACAAGATGTATGAGGGCGCTGTTAAGCTCATAAAAAAGGGCAAGGCTTATGTCTGCGATCTGACTGCCGAGGAGATAAGAAAGTACAGAGGAACTCTTACAGAGCCGGGAAAGAACAGCCCCTACAGAGATCGTTCCGTTGAGGAAAATCTGGATCTTTTCGAGAGAATGAAAAACGGTGAATTCGAGGACGGAAGCCGTGTGCTGAGAGCGAAGATCGATATGGCATCGCCGAACATAAATATGCGCGATCCCGTTATATACAGAGTGGCGCATCTTACGCATCACAACACGGGTGACAAATGGTGCATTTATCCCATGTACGACTACGCACATCCCGTTGAGGACGCCATAGAGGGCATTACACATTCCATATGTACCCTTGAATTCGAGGATCACCGTCCGCTTTACAACTGGGTCGTACAGGAGCTGGAATTTGAAAATCCGCCGAAGCAGATAGAGTTTGCGAAGCTTTATCTTACAAACGTCGTTACGGGAAAGAGATACATCAAGAAGCTCGTAAAGGACGGAACGGTAGACGGCTGGGATGATCCGAGGCTTGTTTCCATAGCAGCGCTTCGCCGCAGAGGATTCACACCGGAATCAATAAAAATGTTTGTGGAGCTTTGCGGAATATCCAAGGAAAACAGCTCAGTGGATTATGCGATGCTGGAGTATTGCATCCGTGAGGATCTTAAGCAGAAGGCACCGAGAGTCATGGCGATCCTTGATCCTATAAAGCTTGTTGTGGACAATTATCCGGAAGGTCAGACCGAGGAGCTTGAGGTTGCCAACAATATCGAGAATCCGGAGCTCGGAAGCAGAAAGATAACATTCTCTAAGGAGCTCTACATCGAAAGAGAAGATTTCATGATCGAGCCGCCCAGGAAATATTTCAGGCTGTTCCCGGGAAATGAGGTAAGGCTTATGAACGCCTACTTCGTTACATGCACGAGCTACGAGACGGACGAAAACGGAAACGTGACGACGGTTCACTGCACATACGATCCGGCAAGCAAGGGCGGAAACAGCCCGGACGGACGTAAGGTTAAGGGAACGATACACTGGGTTTCTGCCGCAAATTCGCTTAGAGCCACATGCCGGCTTTATGAAAATCTCATCGACGAGAGCAAGGGCGTTTACAACGAGGACGGAAGCATGAACATAAATCCCAACTCGCTGGAGGAACGCAAGGATTGCGTCGTGGAGAGCTCACTTAAGGAAGCACAGCCCTTCGAAAAGTTCCAGTTTGTCAGAAACGGATTTTTCTGCGTGGATTACAAGGATTCCAAGCCGGGCGAGCCTGTATTTAACAGAATAGTATCACTGAAGAGTTCGTTTAAGCTGCCGAAGGCGTAAAAATACGAAGCAACATAAAAAGCAAACTTTTATTGCGTATCAGATTAATTTCTGCTGCGCAATTTTTTTGTATGCCGATAACCGGATAAAAAAGAATTTTATATCCTGCCGCAAGACGATAAAAAAATTGCACAAAAATCAATAAGCAAAGCAGGATAGTTCTCGAATCGAACAGGATAATTTAAAAAAACGGAAAATAGCTAAAAAATGCCGTTAAATCACTGAAAAACAAATCAAGATAATTCAGCAAGAAGTAAAAATAACATCTGGAACACTACAAGATAGAACACTAAAATGAATATAGCAAAGAAAAAAGAGAACGATCGAAATAAATTGCAATCCGGGTTGTGCAATCTGTTCATATCCATGGAAAAATGAACAAAAAAAGAAAGGGGAAAAGCATGAAGATAAGTGTGATCACCAATGGCATCAGTCAGGATTATGAGACCTGCTGTCAGGTTATGCGAAGAACCGGTGTAAAATATGCCGAACTGCAGGAGGTTTACGGCAAGCGCGTTGAACTGCTCTGTGAGCAGGAAGCGCAGCAGATTAAAGAGCTGAATACGCAGTATGGCATTACACCGGTCAGCATCACCACACACGCCTTTGCCGGAGTCGATGTAATGAGTCTGGAAATAGGAGATGAAACCTATGAAAAACATATGAATTTACTTAAAAACGGAATCAGGATTGCCAGGATCGTCGGCGCACCGCAGGTACGCGCCATGCCGTTTACCAAGGCCATCGTGCTGCACGGTGCGCATGGTTCCGACCAGTGGAACGCAGGCGGCAATAAGGCATGGCCGAAGTTCATAGAACTGTATCGACCCATCGCAGCACTGGCCGAAGCGGAGGATATCACCATTACCGTGGAAAACGGATTTAATGCGATGATCGTATCAGGTTATCAGTGCCGCAGGTTCATGGAGGAGCTGGGCAGCGATCGTGTAAAAATCTTGTGGGATCCTGCAAATGCGTTGTATTACGGGGACATTCCGTATCCGAATGCCTACAACGAGGTAAGAGATTATCTGGGACATGTCCATATTAAAGATCTGAACTGTTCCATCATCGAAGGCTGGGTTGATATTAAGAACATCGGTCACGGCATGATGGCACCGTATCTGGATGATATGCGGGCGGCGTTGGAACGTGACGGCTACGACGGCTATATTTCGCTGGAGAATATTTTACGACCGGATAACGGGGATTATATTGACGGGTATTATCTGGATATTCCGGAACTGCAAAAGCGGTTCGGTTAACGAAACACATAGAACAAGAAATGGAGGAAGCATTGTGAAGAAAAGACGTATTTCACTGATACTATGTGCGATCCTGCTGGTATTAAGCTGTGCCGGATGCACGCAGAACGAGAGTTCGGAGTCTTTTCCCTATATCGTATCGGCAAACGCCGGAGAGGGAACGGTTACAGCGTATGTATGCAATCGCTTTGATGAAGAACTGCAGGAGAGCACGGATGGCGAGCTGAGCGGTCATGTGTATCTCAACGGTACACTGGGAAATGATACTGACGTTGCCGAGCAGGTCATGAGCGGCCATGTCCAGTTCCTGTGTACCAATACGGCGAATCTGGTTACCATAATTCCTGAACTTGCCGTACTGGACATGCCGGGTGTGCTGACCAGTTTGGATCAGGCGCGAGGCGTGATGGATAATCCGGAATTCAGAAGCAAGCTGGATGAAATTTTTGAAGAGCACGGATTGAAGCTGCTGATCTTAAGTGATCAGGGATTCCGCCAGACATCATCCAATAAGGCACTGAACACGTTGGAGGATTTTAAAGGTCTGGACATCCGTACAATGGAAAACAGTCTGCATATGGCGTACTGGAACGCACTGGGTGCCAACGCGACACCGATGAACCGCTCTGAGGTATTCATCAGCCTGCAGCAGGGCCTGCTGGAAGCACAGGAGGATCCGTATTGCTCGATTCTGGCTAATAACTACGCCGAAGTGCAGAAATATATAATTGAAACCAACCACATTTTCAGTAATGTGATTTTTATTACAAATCTGGATTATTACAACAGCCTGTCCGAAGAGCATCAGCAGGAAATGCAGCAGGTTTGCGCTGATCTGCTGGATGAGTCACGCCAGTACTGTGATGAGAGCAATGAATCCGCACTGACGGAGATGCAGGAACAGGGTATGGAGTATATCAAGATAGACGAAGCGGAGCTGGAGAGAATAGGTCAGGTTGCACAGGAAAAGGTGGAGCCGCTGGTACGTGAACAGGCCGGTGACGAAATGACGGATCTATTCCTGAATATTGCTCAGCAAGAGTAACAGCTGCTGGAAGGAAGGAGAATAAAGAGATATGAAACAACTCAAATGGTTGGATCGTAATATTGAAAAAGCGTTTCTGGTTGCGTTTTTGGCCGCGATCGTCGTGATCAATGTCATGCAGATCATTCTGCGTGTGTTTTTCCAAAGTGCCTTGCCCTGGGTTGAAGAATTGTCACGTTATATGCTGATCTGGTCCGGTTTTCTTGGAGTCAGTTATACGCTGCGGTATAACACCGCAATGCGCCTGACATTGATTTTTACAATTATACCCCGCAAGGCGCGCAATGTTATTTCGATGTTCGTATATGCTGTGATGCTGGTCTTTTTCATCTGGATACTGGTAAGCGGGATTTCGCTTATGCCGGTGACCACACAGTCGAGTGCCAGCATGGGATTTTCTATGCGGTATGTATATTTTTGCTCGATCTTGTGCGGCGCGCTTTCCAGCCTCCGCTGTGTACAGAGCATCGTGCGTATTGTGCGGAACTTTGCGGACGGCGATGATTCACAGTGGGATCCGCAGGCCGAGCTCGCGGGAAATACTGATAAAAAGGGGGATGAGTAAATGCTGGCTGTAATTTTGATTTCAGTGCTGGTTTTCATGTTTTTGGCAGTGCCTATCAGCGTTAGCCTGGGTATCGGTTCGGTTGTACCGTATTTGTTGGGACAGGGTCCGATTTACGATGGCGTAATGTTTCTGCGCAACAGCTTAAGCGGTCTTAACAGTACGATTACTATTGCGATTCCGTTGTTCGTGCTGTCCGGTATTATCATGGCGCGAGGCAAGATCTCCGAAAAGCTGTTCAACATCTTTTCGTACTTCATTGGCAAGCTTCCGGGCGGTCTGCCCTGTGCGGTCGTTGTAACTTGTCTGTTTTACGGAGCAATTTCCGGTTCTGCACCGGCAACTACGGCGGCAGTGGGCGCAATGACCATTCCGCTGCTGGTCAGCCTGGGATATGAGCTGAAGTTCAGCGCGGCTTTAGTTGCTACGGCAGGCGGTCTTGGCGTTATTATTCCGCCATCTATTCCGTTTATTTTGTATTCCAGTGCCGTTTCCGGTGCATCGGTAGGCGATATGTTCGTAGCCGGCATCATTCCGGGCTTGCTGATCGGCGCGGCACTTATGGTGGTTGCGGTTTTATACTGCAAAAGGCACGGTGAGGATAAGGTAAAGATCAGCACGCATGTCGATGCGTTGCGTCAAAAAGGATTCGGTGCGGTGCTGCTGGACAGTTCGTGGGCACTCTTATCGCCGATTATTATTTTGGGCGGTATTTACGGAGGATTCTTCACGCCTACCGAAGCGGCGGTTGTCTCGGTTGTTTACTCACTGATCATCGCACTTTTTGTGTACAAAACCCTCAAACTCAGGGATCTGAAGAATATATTTGTTGAAGCGGTTTCGACTTATGCGCCTATCCTGTTTATTATTGCGACGGCTTCGGCGTTCGGTCGTGTACTGACGCTGACGCAGGCGCCGCAGATTATCGCAAAAACGCTCGGCGAAGCCTTCCCGAACAAGGTTGCCCTGCTTATTGTTATCAACCTGTTCCTGCTGGTAGTCGGAATGTTTATGGATACAACTCCGGCGATCCTAATCCTTGCGCCTATACTGACACCTATAGTTACGGCGGTTGGCGTGGATCCCGTTCATTTCGGTATCATCATGGTATGCAACCTTGCGATCGGATTTATCACGCCGCCGATCGGCAATAACCTGTATGTTGCTTCTACACTGACTAAAGTGCCGGTTATGACATTGGCGCGCAAGGTGCTTCCGTTTATGGTGGCGTTCCTTATCGTACTCGTAGTCATCGTCTTTGTTCCGGGTATCAGCCTGGCGCTTGTTGGTGGCTGAAGAGTGTAACGAAGCAATCAGTGCAGTCAAATATTCGGGTGCTTTGGCACCCGATCCTAAATTTAATTATAGAAAGAAGGAAATTTTTATGAAAACAGTAATCGTAGGAGCCGGCGCAATTGCTTATGCACATGCAAGAGCCTGCAAAAATCTTAATATAGAAATTCTCGGGGTATTTGATATTCGTCAGGAGAGCGCGGAAAAGCTGGCAAGCCAGTATGATGCCGTCGCACTGAATACAATGGAAGCTTATGAGAAAGCCGTACAGGATGCCGATATGGTGCACCTATGCACGCCACCGTCATTACGTCTAGCATATGCGCAGATTGCCATGAAGGCAGGCTGTCATGTCATCACCGAAAAACCCATGGCCATCGCAGTGGAAGATGCGCAGAAAATGGTTGATATGGCTAAGCAGTACGGCGTACAGATAATGGTCGATTACAACCATCGTTTCCGCGCCGGCTTTCAGAAGCTGCTGGAGGTTGTGCGTTCCGGACAGATCGGCGACATAGTAGATGTGTTTGTATACCGTGCCGGTATGCTGGGAGGCAATGCAGGTACAAAAAATGACACCTGGCGTCGTAAGCCCGGTATGGTCTGCGGCATGAGCATTGAATCGCTGTCACACGATATCGACATGATGATTCAGCTTGCCGGTGCTGTCAAGGATGTTAAAGCGGATATTCGCGGCACATTTACCGATGTACCGGAGTTTGATAACAATGTACATGCGTCATTTAACATGAAGTCTGGTGCGATGGGAATCATCCACGCAAGCTGGTCTTCATATATAAAGGGATCAACCCGCGGAGTGATCGGCACAAAGGGTACTGTTTATCTTGAAGGCGACGATCTGTTTGATTTTTCACGCCTGCGCATCAAAACGGCAGATATGGACTGCGAACAGGTTTGGAAATTGAACGATACATATGAGCTGGCAACCTGCCCGTCATACACCAACGCGACGCGTCATTTCCTTGATGTTATGCAGGGAAAAGCTGAGAATACCGTATCCGGTGAATATGCTCTGCATACGCTGAAGATTTCTCACGCGATCCTGGATTCCAATGAGAGCCAGCAGAGAATTTCTCTTTAACTAAATCGTAAATGAAGATTTGAATTTTTCACGGAAACTTTGCGGACGCATGCCGATACGCTTTTCGAACAGCTTGGAAAAGTGATGAATATTCTCATAGCCGACGTGCTCCGCAATATCCCGAATGGAATCGTCCGTTGTAAGCAGGAGCCATTGAGCCTCACCCAGGCGTCGGCTGATAAGGTAATTGATAGGCGAAATTCCACATTCCTGCGTCATAGTGTGGCTGATGTGTCCGGCGCTGACATGGAACACATCAGACAGGCGCTCCAATGTGATGGTTTCGCTGAAATGCTTGTCCATATAGCTGATGACCTTCATGATGAATGCGCTGCGCTGCAGGGATTCGGCTGAACCACGGCGAGGTTCGGCCTGACCGCTGATGCAACCCAGCTGATACGCCATATAGAGAATGGTTTTCGCCGCGGCGTGAGCTGTTTCGGCAAAATACGCAGGCTTTTGCTGATGCTGCTGTAAGATCAGTTGAAAATTCTGTAAAAAACAGGACGCTTGTTCGCGGGGGTACATCAGAGGGTAAGAAGCCGGTGATATGATCTGTCCCGTTTCCAGATCGGGAAGATGAAAACCGGTCAGTGCCAGTGTCCAGGCATCCAGTGCATCCTGGGGATCTGATGTCAGGCTGTGCATGACGCCGGGATTGATGACGATCAGCGTACCTGCAGTCGCGGAATAAGATACATTGTCAAGAGTGTATATGCCGTGTCCGCCTTGTACATAGATGATTTCGGCATTTGTATCGTGGGTATGGAAATTGTAAAACCAGTTCGGGTTATCAAATACATGGGTCAGAGCCAGAATACGCAGACCGTCTGCACTTGTGCAGCACGGCTGATCGGACGGCTTCCAAGATATACGAATCATAATAATTCCCCCATACTTCAAATCTTCTTTCAGTATAATTACATTTAAAGGAGGACGCAAATGAAAAAGTCCATTTGTATTGAAAAAATTTTCCTGGAATATGATTTTTATGAACGCTTTGCCAAGGTTGCGGAAGCCGGATTTACCCATGTGGAATTCGGCTACTGGCTTGGACGCGATATTGATCGCATTAAGGCTGAATGCGACAAGTACGGTTTGACCATAACGACATTTTCGGCAGATTTCAAAGCATCGCTTATAGTGCCGGAGGACAGGACGGAGTTTCTCGATTATCTGGAGAAATCCATTGAAGTTGCGCATAAATTAGATTGTAAAAACCTTGTGATTCATTCGCAGGCTATGGATGATACCGGGAAATTCACCCATGACGGCAGTGATCTGCCGGATGTTGTCAAGCTGTACAGCGCAGCGCTGACCGCACAGGATGCGGCACGCATGGCAGAACAGGCAGGCGTAACACTGGTGCTTGAGGCAGTTAATAATATTTCCAAGCCGGGCTATTACATGACAACAAGTAAGTTTACCGGCAATCTTTGCAAGGTGGTGGGTTCACCTAATCTTAAAATTCTGTATGATATCTGGCATATGCAGCAGATGGAGGGCAATATGGTGGTCAATCTGCGCAAGTATGCTGATGTTTTGGGTTATATTCATGTGGGCGATTGTCCGGAACGACATGAGCCCGGCACAGGTGAGATTAATTTTGATAAAATAAAGAACGTAGTCTGTGACGAGCTTGGACTGGACATTGTCTGGGGATTTGAACTGGATCCGGAAATTTCTTCGGCAGACTGTGTAGAAAAACTTAAAAATTTTTAATAAGCAAAAGGAGAAAACCATCATGACAGTTACTTTAGCAAGGCAGGTCATCAAGCCGGAGTGTATAGATATGTACCACAAACTGGCGGCCGAATTGGTTGCCGCATCACGCAAGGAAGCCGGCTGCGGAGGCTATGAGTCAGTGCAGTCGCAGGACGATCCGCGGGTGCACATTTTCATTGAGCACTGGAAGGATCAGGAGGCTATGGACATACATGGTGCGAGCGAGCATTTTACGCGCATTGTGCCGCAGTTTTCCGCGATGTTTGACGAAGAGGAAATTGTAACCAGGTATGAGGTTTGGGATGCTGAAATATAATACTTTGCAACCGGATGCGTTGCGAAAAATCAGGGAGAAGAGCATAGTTTTTCTTCCACTAGGACCGTTGGAGTGGCACGGACCGCATTTGCCCTTCGGAACGGATGGCATTATTGCGCAATATGTGGCGGAACATCTGGCAGAAAAGGAAAATGGCATTCTGATGCCGACGCTATTTGCCGGACTTGCTCCGCAAATCACTGCAGAAACCCGCCAGGCTTTGTGTGTCACGGCAGAAAAAGCGGAAAGTCGCGGAATGGATTTTTCGACCCAGGGAATACCTAGCCTTTATATGACAGAAGAGGCATTAGAAAGTATTTTGGCCGATTACGTACATGGGCTGGCGGCACAGGAATTTCAGCGACTGGTCATTCTGTGCGGTCACGGTGCAAACGCGCCTGTATTGAACCGTATTTGTTCTGTGGCGTATGCAGATATGCGCGTGACATGGTACCCTGCACTTCTGCCGTTTGGACAATCGGATATAAACAGCGGACATGCGACAATGATGGAGACAGCGGTTATGATGGCGATTCATCCGGAACTGGTGAATCTGGAAGCACTGCCGCAGGATAATGTACCACTTCGTTGTGCGCAGTGGGGCGTTGCCGATGACTGCTATTTTATGCAGCCGCCGAAGGGAGACGGTACAGTAATTGCCGATCCACGCATGGCAACTGCCGAACTCGGCCGGAAATATCTAAATCATACGTTGACGCAGTTGCATGGCGAATTGTCGGCAGAAACATAAAATGATGAGCTCTTTTGGCCCGCTTCCGTAGCACGCTATCTGTTTTTTACCAATTGACGGAAGTTATATAAACTTATATAAAGTTATGTAAAAATAAAAAAGTTATATAAAGTTATATAAGAATTTACTTGCTGCTTTCATCAGGGTTGTCGTCGCTCTCGATGCTGCGCTCCATAAGCTTTGCCAGCATCGAGAAAGCATACATCATAACCGGAACGATTATCGTTGCGGCGAATGCGGCAAAAAGAGCATTCTGCATATTCGGGTCTTTTCTCAGAGCCAAAACAAAGACGTATACATATAATAATACGATTATTATCACACCGATCATCGCCATTACACGTCTTGCTTTCATCATTCGTTCGTATTTGCTTTTTCTATCTTTCATTTGTTGAATTCCTTTTAAAAAGTATATTATGTTGAGGTCAAAAGGTGCTTTGACATCTCTGATATGGCTGATAACCTGCCGTGCGGGTATCATTTGCACCAAACAGTAACATATGACAAACGGCACACAAAATCAATGTTTTTTCGTCCCGGATGATTGAAAGTGTGTTTACGCAAATTTTATGTAGACGCAGAGCCAGCCATAGTACACCTGCTAAGGAAGACCCTCGAGGAGGCCGGTACTTAGCGAACTCGAGCCA
>CAYMAY010000017.1:22060-23355 GCA_964388555.1 uncultured Lachnospiraceae bacterium | reverse complement strand
CCGTGACGCAAATGGTATATTTTTTCTTCTTTATAGGATTTGTATCTGCCGTCTTCTATGGTCTGGCGGATCTCGCTCATAAGTCTGTTGTAGAATGACAGGTTATGAAGTACGCAAAGCCTCATTCCCAGCATTTCACCTGCTTTTAAGAGATGACGGATATATGCGCGGGAATATCTTCTGCAGGCGGGGCAGTTACAGCCTTCTTCAATCGGTCTTTCGTCAAACTCAAACTGTGCATTCTTAAGATTAAGTCTTCCGAAATCCGTATACACATGCCCGTGACGTCCGTTTCGGCTGGGATATACGCAATCGAAGAAGTCCACGCCTCTATCAACCGACTCAAGGATGTTCTCTGGCGTGCCAACACCCATAAGATAAGTAGGCTTATCCACAGGCAAAAACGGGGTCGTCTCTTCTATTATGTGATACATTTCCTCATGAGTCTCGCCGACGGCAAGACCGCCTATCGCATATCCATCCAGATCCATATCGGATATCGCTTTTGCATGGTCTATTCTGATGTCTTTGAAAACAGCACCCTGATTTATGCCGAACAGAAGCTGTTCTTTATTTATCGTATCTTCCGCAGCATTGAGTGCAATCATTTTCTTTTTGCAGCGTTCGAGCCATCTTGTTGTTCTTGCAACCGAAGCCTCTACATAGCTTCTCTCCGCCCTCGCCGACGGACATTCATCAAAGGCCATGGCGATGGTGGATGCAAGATTGGACTGTATCTGCATGCTCTCTTCCGGTCCCATGAAAATCTTTCGGCCGTCTATATGAGAATTGAAATAAACGCCTTCTTCTTTTATCTTACGCATGGCCGCAAGCGAGAACACCTGGAATCCGCCGGAATCGGTAAGAACCGGTCTGTTCCAGCTCATGAATTTGCGTATTCCGCCGAGTTTTTTTATTGTCTCATCACCGGTGCGCACATGAAGATGATACGTATTCGACAGTTCGACCTGGGTTCCTATCCCTTCGAGATCTTCTGTCGATACGGCGCCTTTTATGGCAGCTACCGTGCCCACGTTCATAAACACGGGTGTCTCGATGACCCCGTGAACCGTTTCCATATGGGCGCGCTTCGCCGCGCCGTCTTTCGCTATTATCGTATATTTCATGCTCTTTGTTCCGTATTTATTCTCAAATTCTTATGTTTAGATTTTTACGTTGCAGGTGCTAACATCATGCTCTTTTATAGCGCTGATGTTATATTGAAACCGACACATCGCAGATCACGGAAACATTTCTCGCACTGCAGTCGTCCTCCTCAGCCATAACCGCTCGAT
>CAYMAY010000017.1:0-21960 GCA_964388555.1 uncultured Lachnospiraceae bacterium | reverse complement strand
ATCACGGAAACATTTCTCGCACTGCAGTCGTCCTCCTCAGCCATAACCGCTCGATGCGCTCACGTATATGTGTTTCGCCATCGAGCATGTCTTCGGACTCCTTTGTGCGATGTGCTGCGAAATTGTTTCCGCGATCCTGCGATTTTGCCGCCTCAACAAACTTTATTATCTGCTAGGCAAGATTGCTTTCTGGATTTGCCTGCAGCATTATTTGAATATTCCGCAAAACGAATCCATGGGAGCATTCTGCAGCCCATTGCATAAAGGAGTCCGAAGACACGACAGGTCGCGAAATACATATATGTGAGCAGACCTGGCGGGTGTGGCTGAGGAGGACGACTGCCGGGCAAAGAATGCTCTCGGGATTCGCTCTTTGTTATTTAATATTCAAATTCTTTTTAGCCGTCGAAAGCATCAATTTAATACGATTAAGCTGGTTAACCTCCGACGCGCCCGGATCGTAGTCCACTGCAACGATATTCGCCTTCGGATATTTCTTCCTTATTGCCTTTATAACACCTTTACCGACGATGTGATTCGGCAGACACGCAAATGGCTGTATGCATACGATATTCATAACGCCGCCATGTATAAGCTCCATCATCTCGCCCGTAAGAAACCAACCCTCGCCTGTCTGGTTTCCTACAGATACTATCGGCTTAGCATATTTCGCCAGATCCTTTATATCTGCAGGCGGATCAAAATGCTTGCTCTTCTTAAATTCCTTAATGGCCGCGCCGCGCAGGAAATCAATTGCCTTTATTCCGAGGTTGCAAAGCATAGCCGTCTTCTTACTGCCGCCCAAATGCTCCTTCTTGAAGTTGCTGTTGTAGAAGCTGTACATGAAGAAGTCTACAAGGTCCGGGCAGACCGCCTCCGCGCCTTCTTTCTCCAGCAGTTCCACAAGGTGATTGTTAGCCGCCGGCAGGAATTTAACAAGGATCTCGCCCACGATTCCGACTCTCGGCTTCTTCTCATTTGTTATGGGAAGATTATCGAATTCCTGAATCATCTCCCTGCACATCTTCTTGTATTTTCCGAAAGGAACCTTTTCGCCTGTCACAAATTCGACGCAGCGTTTCTCCCACTTCTCATGGAGTCTGTCGGCACTTCCCGGCTCTTTCTCGTATGGACGCATCCTGTAGAGGCATCTCATGAGGATGTCTCCGAAAACCGCCGCAAATACGGCCTTTATCG
This sequence comes from uncultured Lachnospiraceae bacterium, assembly GCA_964388555.1. Taxonomy (GTDB): domain Bacteria; phylum Bacillota; class Clostridia; order Lachnospirales; family Lachnospiraceae; genus Alectryocaccobium. Next base: position 20,763 of record CAYMAY010000017.1, on the reverse strand, counting down.
CTATCTTCGGCGTTATCTTAAATCCCGGATTGTCCTCCAGGCCGCTTAAGTTCAGCGAAATTACAGGGATCTGGTCGTATCCCGCCTTTTTAAGGGCACGTCTGATAAATCCGATATAGTTGGACGCACGACAGCCTCCGCCCGTCTGGGTAATGATTATGGCCGTCCTGTCCAGATCATATTTTCCGGTGCTAAGCGCCTCCATAAACTGTCCCACAACCATAAGGGACGGATAGCAGGCATCGTTGTTGACGTACTTAAGGCCCATATCCACGGCCTTCTTGTTGTCGTTGGGGAGGATCTCAAGATTATATCCCTCCGATGCAAACGCCGGTCCTATTATATTAAAATGTATGGGCGACATCTGCGGAGCGATGATGGTGTAATTCTTCCTCATCTCCTCCGTGAATATCTTCTTTTTGAACGCAGAAGGCTTGATACTGCGCTCTCTTTCCTTATTCTTCTTCTCCTGAACCCTAAGTGCCGCAAGAAGGGATCTTACTCTTATCCTTGCCGCGCCCAGGTTGTTTACCTCGTCAATCTTAAGGCAGGTGTATATCTTGTCGCTGTTGGTAAGGATCTCGTATACCTGATCCGTCGTTACGGCGTCAAGTCCGCAGCCGAAGCTGTTGAGCTGTATAAGATCCAGATCATTACGGGTCTTAACGTAGTTTGCCGCAGCGTAGAGCCTTGTATGATACACCCACTGATCGTTGACACGAAGCGGTCTTTCCAGCGTTGCCAGATCTGATACGGAATCCTCGGTAAGCACCGCAAGACCGTAGGAATTTATCATATCCGGTATGCCGTGATGGATCTCGGGATCGATATGATACGGGCGGCCCGCCAGCACAATTCCGCGGTGTCCCGTTTCTTCCATCCATTTTATGGTCTCGCGTCCTTTCTCACTTATGTCGTGACGCGCCTTATCCAGCTCTTCCCAGCCCGCATGGCACGCCTCGCGCACCTCATTTGCCGGGATATCCGAGAATATCTTTACAAGCTCGTCGCAAAGAATCTTCTCACTTGAAAGCGCAAGGAACGGATTATCAAAACGGATTGACGGGTCGTTCAGTTCGTCTACATTATTTTTGATATTCTCCGCGTACGACGTAACTATCGGGCAGTTATAATGATTTACCGCATCCGGAAATTCGTTTCTCTCAAAGGGTATGCATGGATAGAATATGTATTTTACGCCCTGTCTTATGAGCCATGTAACGTGACCATGCGCCAGCTTTGCCGGATAGCATTCCGACTCGCTGGGGATGGATTCTATTCCCAGCTCATATATCTTACGTGTGGACACGGGTGAGAGCACAACGCGGTAGCCCAGCTTCGTAAAGAAGGTGAACCACAACGGATAATTCTCGTACATGTTGAGAACGCGGGGAATTCCCACCGTTCCTCTTGCTGCGTTCGCCTCGGTTAAGGGCTCGTAATCAAATATCCTCTTTAATTTATATTCAAACAGATTCGGGATGTTATCGGCATTTTTCTCCTTGCCGATTCCTCTTTCGCAACGATTTCCGCTTATATATCTCCTGCCGCCCGAAAATTTATTCACGGTGAGACGGCATTTATTAAGACATCCGTTGCAATGCGCCATGGATGTGGAATATTCCAGCGTGTTTATCTCCTCGATGGGGAGCATCGTGGTCTTCTGGCCTTCGCATCTGTCTCTTGCAATAAGAGCCGCACCGAATGCACCCATTATTCCCGCAATATTCGGACGGACTGCCTCACAGTTCGCTATGCGCTCAAAGCTTCGCAATACGCCGTCGTTGTAGAACGTTCCGCCCTGTACGACGATGTGCTTTCCAAGCTCGCTGGCATCGGAAACCTTTATTACCTTGTAAAGTGCGTTCTTTATTACGGAATATGCCAGACCGGCGGAGATATCCGCAACCGTAGCGCCCTCTTTCTGCGCCTGTTTAACCTTGGAATTCATGAACACGGTACAGCGTGTGCCCAGATCTATGGGGTTCTTCGCAAAAAGAGCCTCTTTCGCGAAATCCTGCACGGAATAGTTAAGGGATTGCGCGAAGTTTTCGATAAATGATCCGCAGCCCGACGAACATGCCTCATTAAGGAGCACGTTATCTACCGTGTGATTCTTTATCTCTATGCACTTCATGTCCTGGCCGCCGATATCCAGAATGCAGTCCACATCCGGGTCAAAGAAAGCCGCCGCCGTGTAGTGCGCTATCGTCTCGACCTCGCCCTCATCCAACATAAGAGCTGCCTTTATGAGGGCCTCGCCGTATCCCGTGGAGCAGGAATATGCGATCCGCGCCGTTTTTGGCATTTTTGAATAAATATCCTGTATTGCTTTTATGGATGTTGCCAGAGGGCTTCCGTTGTTATTGCTGTAGAACGAATACAAAAGGGAACCGTCTTCTGCAACAACGGCTGCCTTTGTTGTGGTTGAACCGGCATCTATACCGAGATAACAATCGCCCTCGTATGTTGAGAAATCTGCCGTCGCAACCTCGTATTTGCTCTGTCTTTCCAGGAAGTTCTTGTAGTCCTCCTCCGTCTTAAACAGAGGCTCCATACGCTCAACCTCGAACTCCATCTTTATGCCATGCTCGAGGAGCTCTCGCATGCCTGAAAGTGATCTTCCCTCGCCGTCCTTGGCGCTCATAGCCGCGCCGACAGCCGCAAACAAATGAGAATTGTCCGGCACGATAGCATGCTCATCATCAAGCTTAAGGGTTCTGATAAACGCCTGTCTGAGCTCTGATAAGAAGTGAAGCGGTCCTCCAAGGAAGGCCACATGTCCTCTTATAGGCTTGCCGCATGCAAGACCCGATATGGTCTGGTTTACGACAGCCTGGAATATGGACGCCGCCAGATCCTCTTTCTGCGCACCGTCGTTTATAAGCGGCTGAATGTCTGTCTTGGCGAAAACGCCGCATCGTGCCGCTATGGGATAAATATCCTGATAATTTTTAGCGTACTCATTAAGCCCCGTTGCGTCCGTTCGCAAAAGGCTCGCCATCTGATCTATGAAAGAGCCCGTGCCGCCGGCGCATACGCCGTTCATTCGCTGCTCAATATTTCCGCCTTCAAAATAGATTATCTTGGCATCCTCGCCGCCCAGCTCGATGGCTACGTCGGTCTGGGGAGCATACTTTTGCAGAGCCGTCGAAACCGCAACGACCTCCTGCACAAACGGCACGTCAAGATGCTTTGCCAGCGTAAGACCGCCGCTTCCCGTTATCATCGGTGAAACATTTATCTCACCGACAACACCAAGAGCCTTTCCCAAAAGATCTGCCAGCGTCTCCTGGATATTCGCAAAATGTCTTTCGTAATCCGAAAACAGCAGATCACCGTTTTCGTTCAACACGGCCACTTTTACCGTCGTTGAACCGATGTCAATTCCGAGTGTGTGTTTTTCATTTCCAATCATCATTTAATTTCTCTCTACTACCTATAAATCTTTATAATCTTTAATGCCTTAACGAGCATACCGCCCATGGGGTATCTTCTGAGCTCGTCCTCACTTACCTTTCCTATAAGTACATAAAGTATCAAATATGCCATAATCGCCGCAATTATCGCCACCACGAGACCTATGAAGGGTCTTCTAAGGAGCGCAAACAATGCGTAATAAACCGCTATCGCCACAACTGCCATGCCTGCCGATGCCATCAACGGCTCCGCATACGTCTGCTTAAGCTCATTCCTGAAGCCGAGGTATTTCCTTATGGATATTGCGTTTAAAACACAATATGCAACGGCGTATATAACATTGGCCACCATTACCGCATATATGTCCATGCCCGGTGCCACCATGAGCATTATCGCCAGCACCGCTATATTTACTCCAAGGGCAATGGCCGCGTTTATCATCGCGATCTGCTGCTTTCCGATGGCCTGAAGCGCACAGCCCGTCACCGTACAAAGGGATGCGAATATTACATAAATGGCTCCCGTCATAAGAAGCTTCGATGCTATCTCGGACGCTGCCGGGAAAAGCACTCCCATTATCGGAAAAGCAAGAACAGTAAGGCCGACTGTCGACGGTATGCAGATGAACATGGTCATCCTTATTGTCTTTGTTATCTGACCGTTGGCGGTATCGTATTGCTTTACCGCGTACGCGCCGGACACCTCCGGCATCATCGCCGATGAGCTGGCCGATGCAAGAGCCAGGGGGATATTTACTATCGGCATGTAATAATTGCTGAATTCGCCGTAGGCCGCCGAGATACTGTCGGCGCTTATACCCTTCATGCCCAGTATGCCGGCATAGAGATAACTATCCGCATAAGATCCTGCATTGTTTATGAATGTGGTGAGGATAACGGGCGTCATCATGGTAAATATCATGATGAATACGTCCCTGTAGGAATCCTCTTTTTTATGCCTGTCCGAAAGGCATCTTTTGCGGATTACGGGTCTGTTTATATTGTAGACAAACAACATAAAGACCAGTGCCGTGATAACGCCGGCAAGCGTTCCCATTGTGCCGCCCACCGAGCCGTATATCGATTCGGCCGTTCCGCCGTTCGGCGCAAAATTCTTTATAAGAAGCCATGCCGCCACTATACTTACGATGGCGTTCATTATCTGCTCAAATATCTGCGAAACCGCCGTCGGCGTCATGTTGTGATGGGCCTGGAAATATCCTCTTAAAACTCCTAATATGGCCGAAAGGAATATGGCCGGAGCCAGCATCCGAAGTGCGGGAACCGCGTTCTGCTGATTGGCGGGCAGGAGTATTCCGCCTCCGAAAAATGCAACAAGCGCCGCGATGCTTCCCACAACCAGCGCATATAAAAGTGCGCCTTTAAATATCTTTCTTGAATTTTTATATTCACCCTTGGCAAGCTTTCCCGATATGATCTTTGAGATCGCCATCGGTATGCTGTAGGAAGATATAAGCAGAAGTATGGAATACAGATTGCTTGCGTATCCATAATAACCAAGGCCGACGGCACCAAGTACCTCGCCTAAGGGTCTTCTGTACACAAGACCGATTATTCTCGATATAAGCGTGGCGATCATAAGCACCGACGCATTTTTTACCATTGAATTTTTAGCCATATAAAGCCTCTTATACGCTGCCCGGCAGCAAATGTCCGGCTGCTGCGTGAACTGTTATATATTCTCCACCTGCCAGTCTATCGCACTCATGCCATGTTTCTCAAGAAATTCGTTTGCCGCGGCAAAATGTCCGCATCCGAAAAATCCCCTGTACGCCGAAAGCGGGCTTGGATGGGGCGCCTCCAGAACAAGATGATTCGGATTGTGCAGAAGCGATTTTTTTGCCTGCGCCGGTCTGCCCCAAAACATAAATACTATCGGTGTGTCCTGCTTATCGACTATTTTTATCACGGCGTCCGTAAACTGTTCCCAGCCTATGTCCTTATGGGAATTTGCCTTGTGAGCGCGAACGGTAAGCACCGTATTCAGGAGCAATACTCCCTGTTTTGCCCACTTCACCAGATATCCGTTGTTAGGAATGTATGTGTCAAGCTCTTCGTGAAGCTCCTTATATATATTCTGCAGCGACGGCGGCGTTTCTATCCCCGGACGCACCGAGAAACAAAGCCCGTGAGCCTGTCCTTCCTCATGGTAGGGATCCTGACCCAATATAACGACCTTAACATTTTCCAGCGGCGTATAATGAAACGCGCTGAAGAGATCCTCAGCCGGAGGATATATTCTTTGAGTCCTGTACTCACTGTTTACGATCTTGTACAACTCTCGGTAGTAATCCTTGTTGAATTCGTCGTGCAGGGCTTTCGCCCAGTTTCCGGTAATAGGTGGCATGATCTTCCTCTCGAACGGCTTACAGCCTTACGCTTATACCTTTTTCCCTAAGCTCTTTCTTAAGAGCGTTTATTTCTAATTCTTTATAATGGAACAATGACGCCGCAAGAGCCGCATCTGCGCCGCCTTCCGTAAGAGCTTCGCAAAAATGCTCCGATGTTCCCGCTCCGCCTGAAGCTATGACGGGAATGCTCAAAAGCGACGAAACGGCTTTCGTAAGCTCTATATCGTAGCCAGCCTTTGTGCCGTCGCAATCCATGCTGGTAAGGAGTATCTCTCCCGCTCCCAGCCTTTCCGCTTCCTGAGCCCATTCTAAGGCATCACGGCCCGTATCGTATCTGCCGCCGTGAGAGAACACATTCCATCCACTTCCGTCCTGCCTTCTCCTTGCGTCTATTGCAACGACCATGCACTGGCTTCCGAAGATTTCGGCTCCTTCGGATATGAGATCCGGATTTGCAAGCGCTGCCGAATTTACCGATATTTTATCGGCGCCCTCCCGGAGTATGTTTCTGATGTCGTCCACCGTTCTTATTCCGCCGCCTACCGTAAAGGGGATGAAAACACGGCTCGCCACGGCGCGCACAAGATCAACCACCGTACTGCGTCTGTCGCTTGAGGCGGTTATATCGAGAAATACAAGCTCATCGGCCCCCGCCTTATCGTATGCCGCCGCTATCTCAACGGGATCTCCCGCATCTCTTAAATTTACAAAGTTTACGCCCTTGACAACTCTGCCGTCCGTAACGTCAAGGCACGGAATGATTCTCTTTGTATGCATTTTTTCTCCCTGATTTAAATGTACTTGCTATTCATTCGCTCCGGAACAATTCACAGATTCCATTAGAGTTTCAAAAATTCCGACAAAATCGAAAGTCCGGTTTCGGAGCTTTTCTCCGGGTGGAACTGCGTTGCATAAACGTTTTCCGACTCTACCGCGGCATGAATCGTAACACCATATTCGCAGGTTGCCGAAACAATTCGTTCATCTCTTGCCTTCAGATAATATGAATGAACAAAATATACATAGGGCTCGCCCTTAAGATGACCTAAAAGTCTGCTGTTTTCTGATATTTTAAGGGAATTCCAGCCCATGTGGGGTATCTTTAAGCCCTCAGCCGGCGGGATCTTTACTATCTCACCCGGCAGGATTGAAAGTCCCTCTACTCCCGGGCTCTCCTCGCTGCTTTCAAACAGCAACTGCAGCCCTAAGCATATTCCCATAAGTGGCGTGCCGCGTTTTACCGCCTCACGGATCGCATCAGAAAGAGACAGCTTATTAAGGCTGTCCATAGCTGCGCCGAAGCTTCCGACTCCCGGAAGTATGAGTTTATCGGCTTTTATGATCTTTTCGGGGTCGCCTGTTAAAATCGGTTCTTCGCCCAATTTCACCAGTGCCTTTTCAACGCTTTTTATATTTCCTGCTCCGTAGTCTATAATCGCTATCATATCTATTACACCATATACATTTCACAGATCAGTATTATCAAAATATTTCGGGATACACTAATACGAACCAATAATCATGTTATTCTAACACATTGTAACAATGTTTTCCACCGTTTTGAATCTTCTCATACATTGCAAACCACTCTCAATTTCGATACAATTATGCTACATTTTTGATGTTTCTGGTTGTAGAGCCTATTATTTCTGTTATAATGTCTATGGGTGTTTGCCATAACGGTAGGCGGTTAGTCCTTTTACAGAGGACCTGATACCCTCTGATTACATAGAAACCCGTAAGGGAATTCAACGGAAAGGAGGGCTTAGCCAATGAGTATCTTGGATTTTATTGCAGTTGTGAGTTTTGGACTCACCTGCTTTTGCACCGGATATACATTCGGCAAAGACTTCAACAAAAGGAAATAGCCGCCCGAACCCGCTAAGTTAGGCGACTATTTTATAACGACTAATTTGGTGACTAACCGTCTATCGGCAGCACCTTTTTATATGCTTATATTAGCACCGACTAGCGTATTAGTCAAAGAATTTGGTCTTAATTATTTCACATATTTCTTCACCACATCAATAACATCCTTATTATTAATCGGTTTGCCGATGTGGTCGTTCATGCCTGCGTCGATGCAGGCTTTTTTATCATCCGTGAAGGCATTTGCCGTCATGGCAATGATGGGAACCGTAGACGCATCCGGTCTTTGCAAAGACCTTATCGCTTTTGTCGCCTCAAGTCCATCCATCACCGGCATCATTACATCCATAAATATGCACTCAAACATGCCGGACTCCGACGCACTAAACAGATCAACAGCCTCTTTGCCGTTTTTCGCGCAGACAACATCGAATCCCATGTCATCAAGCATGATATGGGCGATCTCCATGTTGATATCATTATCCTCGACAAGAAGTGCCTTACGTCCGGAAAAATCAGGTGCTTCGTCTACGACCTTTGTCGCCGCTCCCTTATAATCCTTATCGATCACAAGCGTCAGAACTATTCTGATGGTCGTGCCCACATTTTCCTTACTCTTAAGCTCTATGGTGCCGCCCATTCTGTCGACGATATCTTTTACGATGGAAAGGCCAAGGCCGGAGCCGCCATATCCGGTTGTCGTCTGTTTTCCTTCTCTTACAAAGGGCTCAAATGCTCTCTTTTGGAATTCCTCACTCATTCCAAGCCCGGTATCGGCGCAGACAAATTCATACGTCGCGCTATCACCATCGTTTGAAAGCTCGTTGCAATATACCTTTATGCTTCCGCCCGGGCGGTTGTACTTAATGGCATTGGATGCAAGGTTCATCAGGATACGATTTATGTGCAGCGGACTTCCTATAAGATATCTGTGCTCAATGTGGGTATCATCCCTTCCGCCGGTAAATTCGATGCTGTGCTGACTTGCATTTGTGGATACCGTCGGCAGCGTTGAGAGCAGTATTTCCCCGAGATCAAATGATTTATGCTCCAGCTCGATCTCGCCCGTCTCCATCTTGCTTATATCAAGGACATTATTTACAAGATTAAGAAGATAGTTCGTCGAATTTGTGATCTTCTCCATGCACTCTTCGAACTTTTTCTTATCGCCCTTTGTTCGATCCATGATGCGAAGCATTCCGATGATTCCGTTAAGCGGTGTACGGATATCGTGGCTCATACGTTTTAAGAATCGCGTCTTGGATTCATTCGCTTCGTTTGCCACTTCGGCAGCCGCCGCCAGATCTTCCATATATTTAAGCTCTCTTTGTTTTTCATACGTGATATCTCTTGCCACAAAAAGAACCTTTTCAACTTTTCCGCTTTCTTCGCGGCTCTGAACAACAAATCTTCCAAGATAAAACTTCCCGGATATGGATCTGAACTCGGTAGAAACAGTATCCGTATCTTTCATGCGATCCTGAAGCGTTTCCGCATCGAAGAACTTCTTCATGTCCTCTTTGTCATCCGGATGCAGAAACGAGCTCATCATCGCCGCAACGTTGTCCGAATGCTTCATTTCATCGGAGGTTCCGACAACGGCATCGGTGTTTTCCGAACGCCCTATGATCTTGCTGACGCCTGTGTTTAGATCCGTCTCCACAATGGTCGTATATAATCTGGAAAGATTTTTTATGATCCTTACCTGCTCAGCCTCACGCAGTACCGCCTTCTCATGCTCTTCCTGATGCTTTATCTGATCCATGAGGCTTTCTCTGATATCCGTAAGCACACATGCGCAGCATCCGGGTTTTCCCGCGGGACACGCCTGAACGTGAAGATACCTGCCGTTTTGCTCAGAGATCTCGTTAAAGCCGATACTCTTTCCAAGATACGCAGCCTCGTAGTAAAGCTCTACCCAGTTTCTGTCATCATCGGGGAATATTTCGAAAAAGCGATGGCCGATAAGCTGATCTACCGGTTTGCCCTCGAGGCGTGCCATTTCTTCATTTGCCTCGACAAATGTAAAATCCACCGGCTTTCCGTTCTCATCCAGCTCAACATGGATAATGCCGAAAGCATATTCTGTATTTCCCGTTTTCTTTGCCACATAGGCTTTCGTATCTGACATATTTTTTCCTTAAGGGGTTTTACCCCCCCCTCGCAGTCATTGGTAAAACGTTACTGTTGTTTGGCCTTGCGGCACAAAAACGACGATGAAACGACTTACACATGTACAGTATCACAAAGTTTCATAATAAAAACAAGTAACTTTTGAATTTTGGTCGTTTTTCCGGTATAATAATTATCGTCAACCTGCGTTCCGATAGCAGCTCGCAGGCTTATCTAAATCTTTAATCAAACATCAGGGAGGACACCTTATTAGTGCAGGGAAACAGAAAGAACAGGAAATTTGCAATAGAAAAAACACGTACCTTATTGAGTGAAAAGATACGCGAATCCGTTGTTTCGTGTCTCCCTATATTAATCATTGTCGCAATACTGTGCCTTTTCATCGTGCCGATGCAGCCCAGTCTTCTGCTGACATTTATGGTCGGCGCACTCTTCCTCATTGTCGGTATGGGGCTTTTTTCTCTCGGTGCGGAGCAATCCATGACTCACATCGGAACAAAGATCGGCACAGCCCTTACAAAATCAAAAAATCTTCCGCTTATTTTAGTGGTTTCGTTTCTGCTGGGTCTTGCCATTACGGTGGCAGAGCCTGATCTTCAGGTACTGGCGGACACGGTGCCCCACATCGAAAAAAGCGTTCTTCTTATAGTCGTCGGCGCCGGCGTCGGTCTTTTTATGGCTATCTGCATGATCCGTATACTTTACGGCATTAAGCTGCGCTGGGTTTTAATCATCTGCTACGCGGTGGTTTTCGCGCTGGCGGCATTTACGGATAAAGATTTTCTTTCCATCGCCTTTGACTCCGGCGGCGTCACTACAGGTCCTATGACGGTACCCTTTATCCTGGCTCTCGGTCTCGGTGTTACAAATATCCGAAGCGACAGCTCTGCTAAGGATGACAGCTTCGGCCTCGTGGCTCTCTGTTCAATAGGTCCCATTCTTTCGGTGCTTATTCTCGGTCTTTTCTACGGAAAAAGCTCCGGCACCACAGAGATCTCACAGGCTACTTATGAATATACAACCTCCATCGGGGGAGCCTTTCTTGAGGCAATCCCGGATCAGCTTCGGGAGATAGCCGTTTCCATGCTGCCGATAGTTGTCATTTTCCTTGTATTTCGTATATTTGCGCTGCAGATGAGCCGCAGAAATTTTGTGAAGATCATCATCGGTATCGTCTACACGTATGTGGGACTGGTTCTCTTTCTTACAGGCGTAAACGTAGGATTTTCATCATTGGGCGCCGCTCTTGGCGCGGCTCTCGCACAAGGCAATAAAAGCTTCCTGCTTATACCCCTTGCCGCCATACTCGGATGGTTCATCATATCGGCGGAGCCGGCAGTGGGCGTGCTGGAAAAACAGATAGAAGAAGTAAGCGCCGGCGCGATTCCCGGAAAAACCATCAAGATCTCGCTTTCCGTTGCCATATCACTTGCAATGGCATTCGCCATGCTGCGGGTAGTCACCGGAATTTCGCTTCTGTGGTTCATAGTACCGGGCTATGCCATCGCCCTTATACTTTCGTTCTTTGTACCTAATATATATACAGCCATTGCATTTGACTCCGGCGGTGTTGCCTCCGGTCCCATGACGGCGACATTTATGCTGCAGTTTATGATGGGCGCCAGCAGCTCTCTTGGCGGAAATGTGCTTACCGATGCCTTCGGGGTGGTGGCACTCGTTGCCATGATGCCGCTGCTTTCGATCCAGGCTGTGGGATTCTATTATGAACATATTGAAAAGAAAGAAGAGCCGGAGGAAATCGCATACGGCGATTACGACATTATCGAGCTTTGGGAGACGGGCGAATGAACTATATAATTTCAATTACATCTCCGGAGGCACTGCCTGTTCTGGAGGATATCTGTGAAAACATCGGCCTTAAAATGAACGTGACACTGCACGGTCACGGAACGGCGGTGCAGAGCATGCTGGATCTTTTAGGCATAGAATCAAACGAAAAACGCATAGTGCTTTCTGTTGCGACGCAGGAGAAGACAAAAGCACTTATTGCCGCGCAGACACAACGGCTGCACATCGGCGTACCGGGGCACGGAATCGTTATTGCCGTGCCGATAAAGAGTATCGGAGGAGGAAAAACAGTGGCTTATCTTACCGGAGACGAAAGCAACGCAAAATATACACCACCCGCAAGCTTTGCCTACGAGCTTATCGTAGTTATTGCAAGTGAGGGAAATACGGATCTAGTGATGAACGCCGCAAGAAGTGCCGGCGCCCGCGGCGGCACGGTGCTCCACGGCAAAGGAACCGGGGCTATGGGGGACGTGAAATTCCACAACATTTCCATCGCCCACGAAAAAGAGGTCATCCTTATCGTTTCCAGCAGTGAACACAAGAGCGATATCATGCGGGCAATCCTAAAAAAAGCCGGTCCGGACACCCCTGCGCAGGCGATCGTATTTTCGGTGCCGGCAAGCGAAGTCGCAGGTTTCGGCATGTTTCCGCAATGATGTATCGGATTTTCGAGTCGAATCCTCTGATTCATGTCAAGCGATGATTTATTTTTGTGACATTCACCAAAACATTTGACCCGTAACCAATTTATGTTGACCCATAGTTTTGCACATGAAAATGTGGAAAAAGTGGATAACTTCGGGTTTTCAAGGGTTATACGCCTTTTAACAATGTGGATAACCCCGTAAATTTTTGTGGAAAATGTTAATAACTTTGTTAATCGATTAAAATTTATAACAACGCACTCAGGGAAGATGCTGATTTATTTTTTTCGGGGATCATTCTGTACAAAATGACTATTTACATTGCTGTTCGCTCGTACCTCGCTTCAGCAATGTTTCGCAGGCTCATTTAAAATTTTGCTACGCAAAAAGGAGCCTGCTCACACCTGAATCATTTTCTTACGCAGCCCGACAGCAAGTGTCTAGCTGCTACATGAACTGCTAATTGATGTTTGGCTGTTCGCTCGTACCACACCAAGAAAGAAGGAAAATTCATGAAATTTCGTCCATGTATAGATATTCATAACGGACAGGTAAAACAGATAGTAGGCGGAAGTCTTAGAGATAGCGGTGATTTTGCCGATGAAAACTTTGTATCGGATAAAAGCGCCGCCGACTACGCAAAGCTTTATAAGCGCCTTGGTCTTTCAGGCGGTCATATAATAATATTAAATCCCGCTTCGTCCGAATATTATGAGCAGGATGTAGAACAGGCGTTCGGCGCATTGCATGCGTGGCAGGGAAATCTTCAGGTTGGCGGAGGAATAAACCCCGATAACGCAGGCGCATATCTTGACGCCGGCGCAAGCCATGTAATAGTAACGTCCTATGTATTTTCGAATGGAATATTGAATTTCGACAACTTAAACAAGCTTTTGGAAGTAATAGGCAAAGAACATCTTGTTCTGGACTTGAGCTGCCGCAAGAAAGACGGAGATTATTACATCGTAACAGACAGATGGCAGCGCTTTACGCAGCACAAGATAACAAAAGAGCTTCTTTATAAACTTGCGAATATGTGTGATGAGTTTCTGATCCACGCTGTTGATTCCGAAGGAAAAGCATCCGGCGTAGACGGCAATCTGGCATCGCTCCTGGCCAGCGTGGATAATTTTCCCATAACATACGCAGGCGGTATCGGCAGTTATGAGCATCTTCACACGCTTAAAGCACTTGGTAAGAACAGACTTGACGTGACGGTAGGAAGCGCTCTTGATATGTTCGGTGGACATTTGGAGCTGGAAAAGATAATTGAGATCTGCAATGCTTAGTTACTATTCACTCGTTACCTCGTTCCGATAACGCTTCGCAGACTAATAGGGAGCCTGCTACCTCCTGAATCATATTTTTACGCGGCCCGACAGCAAGTGTCTGGCTGCTGTGTTAACAGCTTCCCGACCATCTTACATTGTTATATTTCACCCCAAGCTCGTTAAGAGCATTTATTTCGCGTTTATGGCAGGTAAATAATATTACCTGTCTTTTTTTGTTTTTCAAGAACATAAGAATGCGTTTCATTCTGTCATCGTCGCAGTATATGAGGGCATCGTCCAGAAGAATAGGCATTTCCTGTTCCGGCTCGAGGAATTCCGACGCCGCCAGCCTTATGGAAAGCTCCATCAGATCCTTTGTGCCTCTGCTGCACTGCCAGAATGGCACGACAATGTCGTTGCCGCTTAAGTAAAGTTCGCCGCTATCCGAAAATGCGAGATATCTGCCTTCATCGGCGCTTAAATATTCGAATATGCGCGCCGCCGCATCTTTAAATTTTTTGTCGTATTTTGTTTTAGACTTTTCGGCAATTCGTGAGATCGTATCTTCCGCAATGCGAAGCCCCTCAACCTGATTTTTAAGCTTTTCGAGTTCTCCTGCTTCGTCGCCTGCATTATTCAGGCGATCCCGCATTTTTTTAAGATCCGTCTCTTTTTTTATGAGAGATTCTCTTAGATATTTAAGCTCTGCGTCAAAATTTTCGTTTGTATTCCCGCCGGTCTTTTCGCCGTTTTTTTCATCGGTCAGTTCGCTGCGGTGTTCCGCAGTATCGCGGGATTTTTTTGATGATGTGAGCGCTATACATAATACACCCGCTGCCGCAAAGATTACGGCTGCGCAGATACCCCACGGCAAGCCGAAATATCCCGCAAGGGCAAATACAACTGCCGCTATAAACAACGCAGCGCTGATCCACGCTTTACTGTTTTTTCCTGCAGGCTGTCCTGCCGACCCTTTACCCTGAACATTTTCCTCGCCGCTCCGCCCAGAATCATTTGCTCTCTGCCCAAATTCATCTGCGTTCTTCCCGAGACCATTTTCGTTTATCGCAAATGCTTCGCCGCTCATTATCTGCGCCTGCCTCGTCTGCACCTGCCGTATCTGATTTTTTATATTTGATATTTCATTTTCCACGTAAATTATATTAGAGCGCAGTCCACTCTCTTCCGTTTCTTTTTGCTTTTGCAATCTGCGCAATGCACTCTCGGCTTTGCTTCTCTTTTTCTCAAGAATCGCAAGGCTGTTTGTAACGGTTCCATCCTGGCCGCTTTGCATATCGAGAACGGAATATTTGTCCGTCAGTGCGCCGTAAAGCGCTTTTGTATCCGTTGTGCCATCCTGCGCCAGACTTTGTGTATTGGCGTATATATCTTTTGAAAGCGCAAGCATTTCCGTTAGTTTACCGTTTGCATTGTCAAATATCTCACGTCCGTCGCTTGAAACGAGAACATCTTTTCTCTTTCCTGCCAGAAAATCACGACTTAAGCAATAATCCTTTCCGTCCTCTTCAAATTCGAGCCGGCCGGCGTATTCACCGGATACTTCTTTTGGCTCAAACCGGGTAAAATCGTCCGTAATGGAAGCACGGCCTTTTCCCCTGCTCATACCAAAGAGCATGTTCATTATAAAGCCGTACAACGTGGATTTTCCGCTTTCATTTGCACCGTACACAATATTAAGGCCGTCCGAAAACTCTATTGTTTCGTCTGCCAGCTTGCCAAAGCGTTTTATTATCGCGCGCCTGATCTTCATTAGTCTCTCCGATTTTCTATTACTGCCAAATCACGAAGCATAATTTTTACATAGCATGACTGCAAATGTCCATCTGCTGTGTGACCGATTATGATCTTCCCATAGCTTCCAGTATTGCCTCTATTCCCTCTTTAAGAGCATATGCACCGACATCATCATTTCTTGCCTTAAGCGCATTTATATACTCTTCCAGTATCGTGCCCCTATATTTTCTGCAAAGCTCGTCCAGATCCTCATCCGGATGCGTATCATCCTCAATATCCAGAATCTTTCCGTACCGCCAGAGTTCCCGCAACACAAGCCTCTTTACGTCAAATCCGCCTCCGTGAACCTTTAGACGATAGCTGTTTTCCTCGCCCTTTTCCTCAACCTGCGTCCTGATCTTTTCTTCAACCGAAACGAGTGTATCCTTCCCGTCGCAGTAAATATCCAAATCTTCATATTTATATGGTGCAAACTGGACGAATCTAACATCTGCCCCTTCATCATTTAAATTCACGCAGATATAGCCATGTTCGCCAACATCATTTTTATCAATAGGCGAAAGCGCCCCACAGTACGCCGCCTTGTTTTTTATCACATAGCCCGGCTTGTGGATATGTCCCATTGCTATATAATCAAAATCCATCGCCGCCAGTCGTTCTCTTTTTAGCGGACTGTGGGTCGCATCGCCGCCGTGCAAAAGCAGAATATGATATTTCTCATTTCCACATTTACGGGCATTTGCGTACAGATCCTCCTCTGCCTCGTTGGAATAATAGCTAAGCCCGTAGACCCGGGCATTTTTCCTTGGTACGGAAACGCTCTGCAGTTCACCATTCCAAAGCCCTATTACGTTGGGACTCCAGTCAAAATCGGCATAAGGATTCTTATCTCCCATATGATCATGATTTCCCGCACACATGACCACCACCGTCTGAGGAATCTGTGAAAAG
This sequence comes from uncultured Lachnospiraceae bacterium, assembly GCA_964388555.1. Taxonomy (GTDB): domain Bacteria; phylum Bacillota; class Clostridia; order Lachnospirales; family Lachnospiraceae; genus Alectryocaccobium. Next base: position 4,537 of record CAYMAY010000017.1, on the reverse strand, counting down.
AGATAGTCGACCTCTTTAAGCTGCTGAATCGTGGGATTCGCATGAAAAAGGTCGCCGCTTATGACAAACAGGTCGGCATTTTCGCTTTTTACTACATCTACAAGGTTTCTGAAGGTATACCAAAGGGAGGCGCAACGTTGTGCCTCCCATGGATAGCCCATATCCGGCGACGCTCCTAAATGAACGTCCGCTGTATGGATGATTTTCATATTGTTCTCCTGTTATTGTGGAGCGTATTAAAGTTCGCAGTTGTTTACTGTTCTCGGGAAGGGCAGTACGTCGCGGATGTTCTTCATTCCCGTGATGTACATTACACATCTCTCAAAACCGAGACCGAATCCCGCATGACGAGACGAGCCGTATTTGCGCAGATCTGTGTAGAACTTGTAATCCTCTGCCTTTAATCCCATCTCTTTCATTCTCGTGCAGAGCTTATCGAAATCGTCCTCTCTCTGGCTGCCGCCGATTATCTCGCCGATTCCCGGAACGAGGCAATCAACAGCCGCAACGGTCTTTCCGTCGTCGTTCTGCTTCATGTAAAACGCCTTTACATCCTTCGGATAATCCGTAACGAAAACAGGCTTCTTGAAGATCTGCTCCGTTAAAAATCTCTCGTGCTCCGTCTGAAGCTCTACGCCCCAGGATACCTTGTACTGGAATTCATCGTTATGCTGCTCAAGAATCTTAACAGCCTCGGTGTACGTGATGCGTCCGAATTCGGAATTTGCCACGTTTTCCAGTCTCTCGATAAGTCCTTTATCTATAAAATCGTTGAAGAATTTCATCTCTTCCGGTGCTTTTTCCATAACTCCCTTGATTATGTACTTAAGCATTGCCTCGGCCAGATCCATATCGTCTTCCAAATCTGCGAATGAGATTTCCGGCTCTATCATCCAGAATTCTGCGGCATGACGTGTCGTGTTGGAATTTTCCGCCCTGAACGTGGGGCCGAATGTGTATACGTTTCTGAACGACTGTGCAAAGGCTTCTACATTGAGCTGTCCGCTTACGGTCAGGTTTACTGTCTTGCCGAAGAAATCTTTTGAATAATCAACTGTTCCGTCGTCGTTCATCGGAAGATTATCCATATCGAGAGTCGTCACCTTAAACATCTCGCCGGCGCCCTCGCAATCGCTTCCCGTGATTATGGGAGTATGTACATATACAAAGCCTCTCTCCTGGAAAAAGCAATGTATAAGATATGCTATTATTGAACGCACGCGAAATACTGCCTGGAACGTGTTGGTTCTTGGGCGCAGATGGAGTATCTCTCTTAAGTATTCCATGCTGTGACGCTTTTTCTGCAGCGGATAATCAGGTGCTGATGCGCCCTCTATTACGATCTCCTCGGCCTGAATCTCGAAGGGCTGCTTCGCCTGGGGTGTTTCCGTAAGTGTTCCCTTTACTATAACGGCCGCACCCACGTTCATGGAGGATATCTCTTTGAAGTTGCTGAGCTTATCGGAATATACTATCTGAAGCGTATTAAAATATGAGCCGTCGTTCAGCACGATAAATCCAAACGTCTTTGAATCGCGGACGCTTCTGACCCAGCCCCCGACGCTTACGCTCTTTCCTATGTAGCTCTTCGTATCTTTATATAATTCTTTTATGGTTGTTAGTTTTTCCATTTTTGTCTCCCCTATGCGTATTTACACATCATTCTGATATATTCAATTGCAAAAGTCAACTATATTCAAAAAATCAAGCCCCGCCATCAGCAGGGCTAAAAAGTCATATTATCTGCAAATATTATTCGCCGCGTGTTTTGTGCATATGAATGCATGTCGGCGTATCAATTTTTAACGGTTTACCCTTCATAACCAGCAGCTTTTTCTCGTAATCCACTGCAAATGTTGTTATGGAATTGGACTCGTTATTCACAACGGCAATATGTTTGCCATCTGGGAACATGGCAATGTCCTTTGGATATTCGCCGCTTATAGGAAGGGCAAATTCTTTTTCGAGTGTACCATCATGCTCGTTTATCGCAAACATTGTAACGGTATTATCACCGGCTGTTGATGTGAAAAGATATTTTCCGTCCGGCGAAAAGCACATTCCCGAAGCCGCATCATGCAAAGGATCTATCGTGTCCGATGTGGTGTCTATTGTCTGGAGCTTTTCGAAGGCAGGCGCAAAATCACCATCCTCATAGGAATAGGAAAACGCCGTAACGGTGTTCGATATCTGTGAAAGAAGATACGCATTTTTGCCATCGGCACTAAAGCGCATGATAAGCGGGCCGCTTTCTCTGGGACAGCGGATCGTATCCACAAGATCCAGCTTGTTTTCTTCTGTTATGTTATATATCTTCACCTGATCGATTCCGTTATCCACGGCACAGACAAATTTATTATCCGGCGTAGGAACGACACATGTAACGTGTGGTCTCGAATTTCGTTCGGCAACAGATCCTATGCCGCGATGAAAAACACCGTCCATAATACTGCCGAGCCATCCGTCTCTGTGCGTATGCATTACGGTAACCTTGCCGTCGTGGTATCCGCCGATAAACAGATATTTTCCCGTCTTGTCCACCGAAAGATAACGTCCGCGCATACCATCTATATCTTTTTTGTTTATAAACTTCAGATCGCCGTCAGGAAGTATCTCGTATACACCGACACCCTCATCTATAATGGAATAGAGAAAGTTTCCTTTGAGCGAACAACAAAGATGCGACGAATTACTCGCGGGAACCTCCTTGCGAAAGGTCAGCGTGCCTTCCTCAATGTTTACATCATAAATATTGATTCCCTTACTGCTTCCTTTAGTGTATGTTCCGACATATGCCACATATTTTTCTTCCATGGTCTGCCTCACTTTACTGATTCTGATCCTGCTGATATCTGTGCAGGAATTGTCTTGTACGCTCTTCTTTTGCGTTTTCAAAAAGCTGGTGCGGGTTGCCCTGCTCCATTATAACACCATTGTCCATGAAAATAACAGTATCAGAAACATCTCTTGCAAAAGCCATTTCATGGGTAACGATTATCATCGTCATCTTCTTATCCGCAAGGGATTTTATTACGCGGAGGACCTCACCCGTAAGCTCGGGATCGAGGGCACTTGTGGGCTCATCGAAACAGAGGATGTCGGGATTTAACGCAAGTGCGCGGGCTATGGCGACTCGCTGGCACTGTCCGCCCGAAAGCTGATGCGGATAATTGTTTATCCTGTCGGAAAGTCCCATCTGATCAAGAAGTTCCCTGCCGCGGGCATCTATTTCTTCCAGAATTTCCTTCTTGTGCTCCTTAAAATCCGGCCTGGCCTTTTCCTGCAGCATAGGCGCAAGCGTTACATTGCCCAAAGCAGTGTACTGCGGAAAAAGGTTAAACGACTGAAAAACAAGCCCGAAATGCAGACGACTCTTTCGTATCTGATCGTCATTTTGATGCAGCTTATTTGCACCGTCAAAAAGGATTTCATTGTTTACCTTTATGATTCCCGAATCAGGCGTCTCAAGGAAATTGAGGCAGCGCAGAAGCGTTGTCTTTCCGCTTCCCGATGAACCTATTATAGAAAGAACCTGGCTTTTTTCCAGCGAAAAGCTTACGTCCTTTAAGACCTCTGTTTTACCGAATGATTTGCATATGTGTTCCGCTTCTAAGATCGGCATCGTATTCCCTTTCTCTTATCTGAAAAACTCAAGCTTCTTCTCTAATTTGCCAAGAACGATCGTCAGGATACCGTTGAATATGAGGTAGTATATTGCCGTAAAGAACAGCGGCCATATAACACCGGATATGCCCTGGGAACCCTTCATAAACGCTTCGCCGGCCCAGATTACCTCGTGCATGGATATTATACGCGCAAGGGATGTATCTTTTACCAGCGTCAGAACTTCGTTTGACATGGGCGGAATTATCCGCTTTATCATCTGCAGAAGTTTTATATTGTAGAAGATCTGTTTCTTTGTAAGACCGAGAACAAGACCCGCCTCGTCCTGACCCTGGGGGATAGACTGAATTCCGCCTCTGTATATCTCCGAGAAATAGCAGGCGTAATTAAAGATGAACGCCACGGCGGAAGCCGCGAAACGGCCGGATTCGCCGCCGCCCCATATGGGATTGCCGAACACAAGACCGGGCATGTAATATATAATAAGAAGCTGGATCATAAGCGGAGTTCCGCGCACAACCCAGATAATGAGCTTAAACACTGCCCGAACGGGAGCAAATTTCGACGTGGAGCCGAAGCATATCAGAAGTCCGAGTGGAACGGCGCCCAGTAGAGTAACGCAAAAAAGCTTGAGCGTCTGCAGAAAGCCGACGTTCAAGGAGTTGAGTACAACGGGAAATTGCTCCGCAAAGGTCATATCAGATGTCCTTTCTTATGGTTGATAATGTAAAATGCGGGAAATGTCATAGATACATATAACAATCCCCGCTATTTAGTGTTCGTGTAGATTACATCTCGACGAGAGCTGCCTGTACGCCATACTCCTCGGCGATTTCTTCGACAGTTCCGTCTGCGTAAGCATCTGCGAAGAAGTTGTTAAGCTCCTCTGCAAGATCAGATCCCTTACGGAATC